>NZ_JANIAG010000215.1:0-7859 GCF_028682155.1 Pseudomonas sp. 39004 | reverse complement strand
TTCTTTGGTCGTCAATTATTACGTCGGACTCAATCATCCAGGATTTGGGGGATGGGTTTCTGGGGTCGGAGTAAAGTGTTACTGAATTATTTACAATGTGATCTCTGCTGGGGGTGGATATCCTGGCGAAGTCGGAAGTGTGGTTGTCGTTGTCGAAATAGTCTAGAAATGCCCGCCTGAGATATTCGGCCTTGCTATGGTTTATGTACCCATGTGCGTTAAGCTTCTCGAATTCGTTATTTTGAATGTGATTGTTGATGCGAATTATCTCGCGAGCTATTTTTTCTGTAATTTTTGGTGTATTCATTTTTTTCTCCCTCGAGAAGTTCGGTTGCCTGGAATCCGAGTTGCGGTACCGGGTTTGACGCCAAGCTTAGTTAAGTCAACATCTGCAAACATGATGTGGCATCTAGACTCTTCTGCACTAAGCCCAGCTCTCCGTAATGCTCGATATCCAACAACCCTTTCTGATGCGTAATTTCCACCCGTTCCCTTTTGTCGTTGAGATTGCGTAGCGATGTAGTGTTCAGTGCCGGGAACGTTGGCAGGGGCACCGAGTTGTACGGCGTAAGCCGTTCTACCATCGCCATAGCCTGGGATGTTGAGCATTGCTGCTTTTTGTATTACATGATGCGAGTCGCGAGCCACTTTGTCGTGGGGCCCCGATTCTCGTCCTGATGCTGCAATGATCTTCTCGCAATCTGCTAGAGTGAGACACCTCGTAGTGCGTACTAGGCCGAATGGGTCCAGCCATTCAACAGGGTTGGGCGCGAATGAATATAAATTGAACCCCCCTGCGAAGCCAATTGGATCCTTGCCAATGAAGCGACCAGTCGAAGGGTCGTAGTATCGATATCGATTGTAATGTAGCTTGGTTTCATGGTCGAGGTATTGGCCTTGAAGCACAAAGCTGCTGGCGGGAAGCATGTTGGGATGGCTTTCATTTGTTTGGCCCCATGGCTTGTAGTCTCCCATCCATTGAGCTTTACTGTTGGTGCCGGTCAGCTCCATTGGTGTGCCGAGGTGGTTGCATTGATACCAGTAAAACTCCTCGAAAGGCTTTGGGATGATGTGGTTCAGCGAAGCTGGATCTTGGTGTAAATCATACGGGGGTGAATACGTATCCTGGTGGGACATATCCTCAATGTGATTCATCACGCCTTGCGCTACTGGAACGAAAGTTTCCGGCTCAAACACGTAATGCGTGGTCCGCCCCTTTCCATCCCGGCCGCGCTGCTCAAACGCCAGCGTGTCGCCGTCCCACATGAACAACGTCAGGTTGCAACCTAGCTTTACATCGAGCGCGCGCCTTGCGTTCTCGTTCCAGACCGGTCCAGCCTGTACCCGGTTGCGGTACTTCGAGCGTGAGTCCTTGTAGACACGACGGCCTAATGCGTCATAGCCAAACTCGACAACCAGTCGGTCATCCTCGTAGCGTCGCAGCCGGTCATACAGGTCCCAGGTGAACTTGCCTGTTTTACCGTTCTCAATCCGCTCCAGCAGGTTGCCGCGTTCGTCATAGCGATACTGCGTACCGCAGTAACTGCGTAACACGTTGTCCATCAGCTTGCGCGGTGAATGCGGATTGGGTCCTGACGGGGCCTCGGAATCCAGCAGGTTGCTCGCTGGGTCAAAGGCGAACGTCTCCTTCTCGTAGTTTTGGCTAGCTTCGATCAAACGGCCAACCGGGTCATAGCGGTAACGCAGGTCGCCACGGTTCAAGTCGTTGATGTGACACAGCTGTCCTGCTTCGTCGTAACGATAGTTGCGCGCAGCAATGCGCTTGGACTCTCCCTGGCGCGCCAAGGTCTGCTCCAGCAGCTGGCCATTCGGGCTCCAGGTCTGGCGCTGCATCAGGCCGTTTCCTTGTACGCGGCCGATCTCTCGGTGCAGATCGTCACGTTCATAGCTGACCAGCTCTTTGTCATCGAGCTTGAGGGCTAGCAAATGGCCGCTGCCATAGGTCAACCAGCTGACTTTGTGCCCATCGGGACGGGTTGTGGCGATACGTTGGTTGAGAGCATCGTATTCGTGCTTGAACACGGCAATCTGGGGCTTGGCAAGGTAGTCCAACCACTGGTGCTCGCGCGTATTGTTGCCGGCCGCATCGTAGAACCATTGCAGCCTGCAGGCGCCATTGTTGGCCGCAACCAGGTTGCCATTGCCGTCATAGGCAAAGGTTTCTATCTCCCACTTTTCACCGCCACGGCGTCCGGCCTTGCGCTGGATGAGACGGTCCATCGGGTCGTATTCAAAGTGCGTAGTCCTGTCGCCGTCCACACGGCGGGTGGGTAAGTTGCTGCCATTGTCGTACAGGTAGTGGGTAGTCTCCTTGTCGAAGCCGGTTTCCTTGAGCAGTCGGCCAACGGGGTCATACCTGAAACTGGCCTCGCTGTTGTTCTCATTGCGTAGGCGTTCCAGCTGGCCGAGCTTGTCCCAGTGGTAGGTGAGGGTGGTGTCATTGGCGTTATGGCGCTGATAAATCAACCCGGCTTCGTTGTAGGTCCAGCGGGTACGGCGGTACAGAGCATCTGTATGGCTGAGCAAGCGGCCTTCGGCATCACGCTCGAAGCGCTCGGTGGTCTTGTCCGGGTGGACGAGTAGCACCAACTGGCCCGCTTCGTACTGGTATTCGGTGACCTCACCGGCGGCGTTGATCAGTTTGACCAGTTGGCCCGCTGCGTCGTACTTCCACTGTGTGGTCTTGCCAGAGCAATCGGTATAGCTGATCAGTTGCCCGTCGCGGTTGTACGCCAGTTTCTTCTCACCACCGTTGGCGTCGGTGATGGCGATGGGCAAGTTGTCGCTGTTGTAGGTGTAGAGGGTTTTGTTCTCCAGCGGATCTTGGGTTTCGATGATGTTGCCGCGCTGGTCGTAGTCGTATTTCCACAGCCCACCTTCGGCATCGCGGGTCTTGAAGCGCTGGCCCAGATCATCGTACGCATGGTGGACGGAGGTGCCATCGGCGCGTGTATGCTGCAGGAGGTTGCCGCGCTCGTCGTAAGCGAACTGCTCCGCGCTGCCGTCGGTATGGATGTGTTGAACTACGTTCTTTGCATCATCGCGATAGAACCACTCTTCATTACCGTCCGGGTATACGATGCGGTAGGTGAATCCGAGGATGTCGTAGTAGTGCCAAGTTTCCTGTCCCTGAGCATTGGTTACATAGGTCAGCCGGATGTTCTTGTCCCATTCCAGCCGAGTCTCGAAGCTCCCGTCGTCGCCCCATTCCCGTATGGCTTTTGCAGTAGGTCCGTCGCCGTCCCATTCCAAGTTAAAGGAGCGCCCGGTTCGATCTGTGTAGCGAGTGATCAGGTGATGGTGGTAGGTATAACGCCATTGGGCAGCGTTTTCGTCGCAGGCGCTGATCAAATCACCCTCGGCATCCTGTTCGTAGGTGGCAAGTTGGCGTTGCGCAATGCCGTCCGCCATCTTCCATACCGAACGGATTAGGCCGTTTCCGCCGTACTCAAGGTGGATATGATGCTGTTGACGATCTTCTTGGTAGGTGAGCAGGTCCGACAACAGTGGTTTGTCCTGGTGAATGTGCTCATAGTGCAGGTTCAGTCTTGCGCCGTTGCGATGTTTGATGGAGGTCAGGCGGTATGTGTCCCCCTGTCTTAGAAAATGCTCCTGCGTGTCATGGCCTCGGGCAACGACTAGTTGGCTGTCCGAGGCTCGAACAAGTAGCACATCTTCGACTGGGTCATAGTGATGTTTACCGATGTCCGGGTTTGGATATTGATGACTTCTGCCGTCCGAATCACGGTAGGCAAGACCTCCGTCATCAGTGCCCTCCAAAAAGATCGTATAGGGGGTGATCCACCTCGCGCCGAATGGCCCGGTGTCCAAGGCGTCCAGGTTGGAGTGATAGGTTCGCGCCCATTCGATCGGGAAGCACCCCGGTAAAGAGAAGTCCGTATGTGTGAAGGACTCGCTGCCCGTCGCGAAGCTGATGTTCGCGCCAGTGCCCGCAGCTGCAAGATTTCGGCAGTTTGGATTTTTGACCGCCGGGCGTTCGGTGCCCCGCGTCGTCAGACCGTTCTGCTGTTGCGTGTGTTGTGCTTGGCTGGGCCTGTTGCTATGGGATGTTGCGGCTATTGGTCTTCGGCCCTTGCGGTTTTTGAGCGCAGTAGCTAGTGACAGTACAAGGTAGCCAATGCTTCCGACTTTCCCGGAGTCCGCCATGCCCAGTATCTTTGCTGAAGCATTTCGACCTACCTGCTCTGCCAAAGTGGCAGCTTTGAGCAACTGTTGGCAGGTATCTGCTGAAAGGAGTCTGTCTTCGATCAGGAAGTTTGCAGCTATCGCCGCAACGGGCCCGAAGAAGAAGGAGGCATGCTTTGTTTTTTTGGCCAAGGCCTTTTGCCCTTGGTCGCTGGCGACTCCACGGAGCATTTTGGCGAAGGCTGCGCAGGCCTTGCTGATTTCTGCAGCAATCTTGGTGAGTAGCTCGTTCAGTCGGCTTTCTATGTCTTGGGCGAAGGCTTCCAGCGACCCTCGCGTTTTATCATTTAAGTTCTTCTCCAGTGCGCTTAATAGGGCGTCGGATATCCTTGCGATGCCCTCACGTCTGACCGCAGAGAGTGTAGTGCGTATGGTCAGGCGCGCAGGGCCCACGCCGGGGAACGAGACAAGCCCCACAACATTGATGCCGAAGCTGACCCACGTCAGGAAGTCATCGTGATTGCCATCAATAAGCGTCAGCAAGTCTCCAATGGCATCCACCGCTGCGAACACGGTGCCCACCCCAGGGATGACAGAGCCTGCGGTGTTGACAGCAGTCCAGCCGATAGCGCCTCCGGTCATCTTTCGGATCCACTGATCCAGTTTTTCCTTGCCGGCTTCGATGTCGTTGACAGAAGCGGTATTCGTTGGCCCCGTGGCCTGTTGAACTGTCCGAACGGGAGTGGTCATCGTGCTTTCTCCGAGAGTTTGATCAGCGTCTCGGGAACACCGGCGCTTTTAAGGATGGACTTTGCCGTGTCAGCGGTGAGATCTGCCCCTAAGCGAAGAGAAGTACTTTTCAATCCCTCTGCTGATTTGGCTGAGATGAGCTGCTTCAGAATTGCCGCTGTTTGTGCGCTCAGCTCTGATGAGGAAGAAGTGGTCAGCTCACCAGCGATCTGCTCGTGTGGTCCGGGGAATCCTGGGTCGTGCCAGACATCCACATCGTCATCGCTGAATCGCACTTTGACTGGCCCTGGCGCGACGTCGGCGACCCTGGCTTTCCCGTTGTCATCGAGGGTGCCTTTAAAAATTTGGCCGAGAGCATCTTCGACTTCGTAGTTGGCGCCCTTGAACGGATGGTTGTTCGCGTAGTGCTGGAACAATTCCAGGTTGCCCTTGCCTGCTTTGAGGTCTTCAGGAAAAGCTGCCGCCTGGCTCTTCGAGCCCTTGTAGATGAAGTCGGTGGCGTGCGCGGTGTACTGACCCGCCGTGGCGTGCACTATGCCGCTCGCGTTGTAGGTGGTGCTGCTGCCGCCTGCCTGGATGACCAGTTCTTCCTTGGCACTGAGAGTGATGCGTTCGGCAGTGACGCTGACCTTGAGCTTGGCCAGCAGGTTGATGTTGTCTTTCAGGGCGCGCAGGTCGATGTCGCCGGAAGCTGCTACCAGTCGCCAGCCCATGCTTTGCACGAATTGCCGCACGCCACGGCTGGCACTGATCAGCAGGCGTTTGCCGATGGCCATGCTGGTGTGGCCGCCGGTGCTCAGGCCCAGGTGTTCACCGCTAGCTATATGGGTGGATTCCGGCGTGCTGGTGGCGATGCCGGCTGGGCTGGCGAGTACCAGTTGCGGATCCGCCAGTTCAGGGAAACGATTGGCTTCAGGGTTGCCGCCGCTGCCGCGAATGGCGCTATGTTGTGCCTTGAGCGCATCGCCCACTTCATCTTGATCGCCGCCTTCCTGGGCGAGATGGTCGCGGGCTTCATTGGCAAAGGTGGTGTGATACTCCTGAGCAGTTTTAAGGCGCTCGGCGGTTTCGGCGAGGTCCGTATGGTGTTCACTGGCACGGGCGCGAGCTTCAGTCGTCAGCAGCAGCCCGCCTCCGGCACGCACCACGCCGTGGGTATCGGTGCGTAGTTCGAAACCTTGCCCACGAGGCTTGCCGCCAAAATGGCGGGGATGAGTGAGGTAGCCGAGGTTCAGTGCCGAGTGATCGTGATCACTCATCAAGGCGGCGCTGATCTGCCCGGTGGTATCGTCCAGGCGCAGTTCGTTATGGCGCTTGCCGTGGTGCTCCTTGCTGCGGATCGGGCTCACCGCCTTGAACTCGGGCAGGCGGTACGGTGGGCGGTTGACGATGTGATAGCTGCGTCCGGTGATCATCGGCTGGTCAGGGTCACCGTTGAGGAAACTGACGACCACTTCCTGGCCGATGCGCGGAATGGCCATGTGGCCCCAGGTGGCACCGGCCCAGGCCTGGGTGACGCGCACCCAGCAGGAGCTTTTGTCATCGTCTTGCCCGAAGCGATCCCAAGGAAACTGCACTCGCACGCGGCCATGCTCGTCGCAGTAGATTTCCTCACCGGGCGGGCCGACCACCTTGGCCATCTGCGGGCCTTCTATCACCGGTTTGGGGCGGGCAGGGGCATGCCATTCGACTTGCGCCGGAATCAAGCTGGCGGTGAGCGAGTAGGACGTACCGACTTCGGCGTCGGCCGCGTCCTCTTCCAGTGCGGTGAACTGGCGGCCCGTGTGTGTGATGTGTAGGGGCCGCCAGAGGATGTTCATGTCCTCGCGGGCATGGCCGCTCAACTGAAAGGCGATACCCGGCTGCAGGCGGGCATCGTCACCTTCGACCTCAGCCACGCGCGCATCACTGAACAAGGCGTCGATCTTGGTCTGGGTGAATGGTTTTCCGGCGTTGTCGTGCTTGTAGCGGCCAGGGTAGTCGTAACGTTCGTAATCGCTGCTTTGGCTGCCCAGCTCCCGAGGGAACATGGTGTGCTCATGGTTGTAGCGCGGGTGGGTGAAGGTGTAGTCACGCTGGACCTGGCGGCTGCTGCGCACCTGTTCGCGGTAGGCGAAGTGACGCAGGCAGGGCTGCTGCTCCGCGCCGCCACGGTTGGCGACGTAGAGCACCGGCTCACCTTCCAGGCTGCCGAACTGATTGACCCTGTCCGCCTGTACCACGCCATGGCCGGCTTCGCTGTGCTCGAAGATCGAGATCAGGCCTTCCTCGGCCGACAGGCGCAAGAAGAAGTCCAGGTCCAAGTCGCCGGCCTGCACGCAGAATTCGCGGCTTTGGTGCGGGCTGACCATGTACTGGGTCAACGTGCCCCACTGGCGTTCGCGGAACAGTTCCTCCAACAGCTGCGGGACCGGGCGGTGCTGGAAGATGCGCCAGTCCGACTGCAGGCCGGCGCGGGCCAGTTGTGGCTCGATCACGGCGCGGTAGCGGGTGCGACGGTGGCCAGTCTTGCCTTGCTCGAAGCTGCTGATCAGGCCGTGCACATGGCGCACCGCTTCATCCTGCTGCCAGATGGTCAGCACGGCGGGCTGGTCTAGCAAAGTGGCAAAGTCGGCGTCGTCGGCGAAGCTGACCAGTTCGATTTCCAGTCGGTACAGTTCGCTGATCCCTTCCTTCAATTCGAAGGACACCACATCAAATGCTATTGCCTCATCGGCGGGCGTGCTGAAGGTAAAACGCACATCGTTCAAGTTGCTCATGCAGACTCCTGCTGTTCATCCTTTCGGGCAGGTTCATGGAGCCGAACGCGCTATGAAACGCGCGGCGTAAGTGCACTAAAGACCGTAGTGAGGAATCCCTTCCAGGGCGCCGCAGTCGCTTCCTAGAATCGTGTAGGAAGTTTCGCTAAATGCAGCGCTTATCGTTTTTATGGGTGAAGCCGT
>NZ_JANIAG010000214.1:0-7866 GCF_028682155.1 Pseudomonas sp. 39004 | reverse complement strand
CTTCCGATCTGTTGCCGGCTGTGAACTGAGCACGGCTGACACGGCCGCTGATGGGCGCGGTAACACGGGTGAAGCTCAAGTTCAGGCGGGCCAGGTCGAGCTGGGCCTGGATTGCATCGACCCCGGCGCGGGCTTCGGCGGCGGCACTGCTGCGCGATTCGGCAAGTTCGGCGGAGATGGCGTTGCTGTCACGCAGGCGCTCGCCACGGCGGGCTTCGTTGGCGCTGCGAATGGCGGTGGCCTTGGCCTGTTGCAGTTGCGCTTCGAGGCGGCGGACTTCAGCCTGGAACGGGCGCGGGTCGATCTGGAACAGCAGGTCGCCTTTCTTGACCTGAGCGCCTTCGGTGAAACCGACCAGGTCGATCTGGCCCGAGACCCGCGGCCGCACTTCGACGGTTTCCGGGGCTTCGAGACGGCCGGTGAACTCGTCCCATTCATTGATCGGCTGTTCGATCACCTTGGCAACGGTGACTTTGGGCGCGGCGGGCGCCTGCACGGCGTCGGGGGTTCGACCGCAAGCGCTGAGCACTACGACTGCCAGGGCAGCGAGTGGAAAGCGCAAGGGTTTGAGTGAGTGGTCCATGGAGAACTCCGCCAGAGTATTAGTAGTGGGCGGAGTGTGAGTGCCTTGCGCGCGGCGCACGAATCGAACGGGGCGAAGGTTATTATCACGCTGAATGATATGTCGGGGTCTTTCATCGATAAGCGGCATCGCGGCCGTTGCCGGTCAGCAGCGAATCGGTCTTGCTGAACACCGCATGGCCGATGCTGCTTTGAGGTGCCGCCGGGCCACAGGCCGCCGCTTCCTGCCGGCGCCTACCTTGTGCGTCATTAATGGCCGGGCGGCACCTGGGTCATTCATAGAGCAACTGCACTAACTTAAAACCCGGAACCCATGCGTACCGTCGCGTTCAAGCTGGGCGATCAGGCCGAACTCCCAGTCCAGGTACCCCTGCATGGCTTCACGCGGGTTGTCGGTACCTTCATAGGGTCGGCGATAGCGGTCGCTGCGCGCCACTGTCAGATGCGTTTCGCCACGCTCCAGCGGTTGGCCTGCAGCAATCCAGTGCGCTGTGCCGCCCTCCAGTACATACACCGGGGTTTGCGTCAGGGCCTGCAGGTCGGCCGCCGCAAAGCGCGCCAGCAAGCTGCTGCCGCAGGTGAGCACATAGCGTTCGGCAACCGGCAGTTGTTCCAGCACTTGCGGCAACTGCGCCCGGATCGCCCAATGGGCATCTGGAATGTGCCGTTTGACGTAGTTGGCGCTAGTGGTGAAATCAAGCAGCACGGTGCCTGGCGTTTGTAGCCAGGCCTGCAACTGCTCGACGTCGATCGCGTTCACCTGGGGCTGCTCCGGCAACGGCGCCTGCCAGTCGCCGAGCTCGCTGAAATCGGCTGTCGACAGGCCCTCCAGCACGGCCACCTGCCACCCCATCTGGGCCAGCCACGAAGCACTCATGTTGGCCCGCACACCGTCGTCATCCACCAGCACGATGCGGGCGCCGCGTACGCTGGCGACATGGTCGGTCTCTTGCACCAGCTGCCCGCCGGGGACCGAGCGGCTGCCCGGGAGGTGGCCTTGGGCAAACTCTTCGGGGGTGCGCACATCGAACAGGTAGGTGGTGCGGTGGCGCTCTGCCTGCCATGCCGCCAGGCCATCGCGATCCAGCCGCGCAACTGCGGCACGCTCGGCCACGGCGCGGGCACGTTCGGCGGCGCTGGCGCGGGTGGTGTCGCTGACGTGGGTAAAGCTGCGCGCTTGGCCGTGGGCCAGTTGCTGGCCGGCCAGGGTCCAGCCGATGGTGCCATTGCGCAGCGCCGCCACCGGGTTGGGAATGCCTGCATTGACCAGCGATTGGGTGCCGATGATGCTGCGGGTGCGCCCCGCGCAATTGACGATCACCTGGGTTGCCGGGCTCGGCGCCAGCTCGGCCACGCGCAATACCAGTTCGGCCCCCGGCACGCTGATGCCGCCGGGGATACTCATGGTCTGGTACTCGTCGAAGCGGCGGGCGTCGAGCACCACCACATCGGCTTTGGCATCGAGCAGTGCCTGGACCTGCTCGGCCGCCAGCGAAGGCGTGTGCCGCTCGCTTTCGACCAGCTCGCCGAAGGCCTTGCTCGGCACGTTGACGTCACGGAACAACTCACCGCCGGCGGTGCGCCAACCGGCGAGGCCACCCTCGAGCAGCGCCACATCGCTGTAGCCCAACGCCAGCAGCCGTTGGGCAGCCAGCACCGCCAGCCCTTCACCATCGTCATACAGGGTGATGGCAGTGTCGCGCCGCGGTACGCGGGCATACACCTCCAGCTCCAGCTTGGACAACGGGATGTTGGCCGCAAACAGCGGGTGTTCCTGGGCGAACGGGTCTTCCTCGCGGACATCGATCAGCGCCAGTTCTTCATGGGCCAGCAAGGCCCGGCGAATGTCATGGAAGGAGCGGGTGGCGACAGTACTCATGAGGCAGGGTTCTCTTTGGACAGGTCCCAGATGTTGGGCAGAAGGGTATTGGAATAGCCGGAGATAAACGGTTTTTCGGTGCCGTCGGCCAGATAGACCGCTCGGTTTACCGCGCCGATGTTGGCGCCGTAGACATGGATGCTGATCGACACGCGGTCGTCGAAGGCATTGCTGACCTGATGAATGTCGCCGATGCGCGGCGAAACCGCTTCCACATGGCCTGGGTCGATACGCACCGGCGCACCTGCCGGCAGCAACGCACCGTGCTCGGTGCGGGCGAAACCTTGCGAATATTCAGCGCCGCGCAACATGCCGATCAGCCCCCAGACCCGGTGATCGTGGATGGGCGTCTGCTGCCCCGGCCCCCAGACAAAGCTGACGATGGAGAAGCGTTGGCGTGAATCACAATGCAGCAGGTATTGCTGATAACGGTTTGCGTCTGGCTGGGCGAGCGCGTCGGGCAACCAGTCGTCATGGGCGACCAGGCTGTGCAGCAGGCCTTGGCCTTGGTCGAGGAGGGTGGCTTCGTCGGGTGCCCGGTCAAGCAGGTCCGAAAGCGCGCCGATGAAGTGACGGAGGCGCTCGAGACGAAAGGGTTGGCTCATGGTTCAGGCTCGGCTGACGGTTTCGGTTAACCCTAGCAAAGTCTCATAATATTCAGCAAAGTAAAATTATTCATAAGCTAATATGCAAAAAATGCATTTACACGAGGCGTGTTCTGTTTTGAAATATGCCCTGTCCAAGGCATTAGGTTATGCCTAGAACGAATTTCACAGAGGCTTTATACAACGTTAAATTATAAAAAGTCCGCTTGATAGACTCAAAGAGCATACCCTTTCATTACGACGAGACCGCACGGGCGGATCGCCTGCTAGCTGCGCCTTTAATGGCCCTGGAGACGAACGTGCGATACCTCAAACAACTGGCCGCCGGTGTGCTGGCCGCCTCGCTGAGCCTGGCCGCTGCTGCGCAAACCCTGGTGGTCGGCGATCAAAGCTTCAATGCCCGTGCCGTGATGGAAGCGGCCGGCGTGCTCGACGACTTGCCCTATACCCTGGAGTGGAAGCAGTTCACCGCCGGCTCCCCCGTGGCCGAAGCCCTGAATGTCGGCAGCCTCGACATTGGCCTGCTGGGCGATGCGCCGCCGTTGTTCCTCGGCGCCCTGGGTGCGCCCATCAAGGTGATTGCCGTCAGCCGGCAGAACCTCGACGGGGTGGCCATTCTGGCGCGCAAGGATTCGAACATTCACAGCCTTGAAGACCTGCGCGGCAAACGCGCAGCCATCTGGAAGGGTTCCTGGAGCCAGCAACTGCTGTTCAGCGCCCTGGACAAGGCCGCGGTACCCCGCGATGCCCTGGAGCTGCGTTACCTCAGCGCACTGGACGCCTCGCATGCCCTGGACGGCGGCTCGGTGGACGTGATCGCAACGTGGGAGCCCTATGTCACCCAGCAGGAGCGCCAGGGCGCGAGAGTGCTGGCCACGGCCGAGGGGGTGATCCCGGCCCAGAGTTTCGTGGTGGCCAATGCCAAGGCCGTCGAGGCCAAGCGTGCGCAGATCAGTGATTTTCTCACGCGGCTGAAGAAGGCCCGTGACTGGACCTTGAGCGACCCCGCCAACACCGAGGCCTACGCCGACGCCTGGGCCAAGCGTACCCGCGCCGACCGGGACATTGCCCGGGCCTGGTTCGCCCGTGCGCGCACCGACGTGGCGCCGCTCAACCCCCAGGTCATTGTCGATGCGCAGAAGACCGTGGACTTCTTTGCCGGGCTTGGGCTGATCAAGGCCTACCCGGCGGCGAGCCTGTTCGACACCTCGTTCGCCGCGGCGCTGGCCAGCGACCACTGAGTTTGGCGGCACCGGCACTTCGTGGCCCCACAGAGGCCGGCACAGCCCACAGCATTTCCGAGGAATCCCCATGACCACCCGCAAAATCAAACTCGGCGCCCTGACCATGGGCTGCGGCGGCCCTGGCCGCCATAACCTCTGGCTCGACCCCGAATTGCCTGCCGATGCCAGCGTCAACATCGACTGGTATATCGACATCGCCCGCCAGGCCGAAGCCGCACTGTTCGACCTGGTGTTCATCGTCGACAGCCAGTACATCACCCCCGGCTCCCCCTCGCACTACCTCAACCGGCTGGAGCCGCTGACCCTGCTTTCGGCCCTGGCGGTCAGCACTCGGCACATCGGCCTGGTCGGCACCCTGACCACGTCCTACAACGAACCCTACAACGTCGCCCGCCGCCTGGCCTCGCTGGACCTCATCAGCAAAGGCCGCGCCGGCTGGAACGTGGTAACCAGTGGCGATGCCGGCACGGCGGGCAACTATGGCCGTGACGAGCACTACGACTACGACACCCGTTACGCCCGTGCCGAAGAACACGTCCAGGTGGTGCAGGGCTTGTGGCGCTCCTACGAACAGGGCGCCTTCCCGCGGGATCGCGCCACGGGCCAGTTCCTCGACCCGTCCAAGATGCATGCGCTCAACCACAAGGGCGAACATTTCTCGGTGGTGGGGCCGTTGAACATCCAGCGTTCGCCCCAGGGCCAACCGGTGATCTTCCAGGCGGGCGACTCCCCGCAAGGCCGCGACCTGGGCGCCGCCACGGCGGATGTGATCTTCACCCATGCGGCCAGCATCGAGCAGGGCCAGGCCTTCTATCGCGATGTCAAAGGCCGTGCCGCGCGCCTGGGGCGTGACCCGGAGCAACTGCTGGTACTGCCTGGCGCAGAGATTTATGTCGGCGACACCGATGCGCACGCCCGTGAAATCGAGCGCCACTACCACCAGCAGGACCACAGCTTTGAGCTGGCCTTGAAAGAATTCGGGCGTAATTTCGGCTGGCACGACTTTACCCAGTACGACCTCGACGCGCCGTTCCCGCAACAGAGCCTGGAGCATGCGCGCAGCAGTTTCTTCACCAATGCCAAACGCATTGCCGACCAGGCGCGCGAGCAGGGCTTCAGCTTGCGCCAGGCGGTGGAGTTCGGCCGCAAGCTGCGCCCGGGGGCGTTCGTCGGGTCGGCCGAAACGGTGGCGGCCAAAATGACCGAGTGGTTCGAGGCGCGGGCGCTGGATGGCTTCAATATCTACATTGGCCACCCCGGCCAGTTCCGCCGCTTTACCGAAGAAGTAGTGCCGTTGCTGCAGGCGCGTGGCGTCTACCGCACGGCTTATGAGGGGACGACGTTGCGCGAAAGCCTGGGTCTTGCCGTTTCAGTGGATGCTTGAGGCCAGTTCGAAGATCGGCATGTACATCAAGATCACGATGAAGCCGATCAGCAAGCCGATGAAGGTCATCAGCAGCGGCTCGAACAGCTTGACGAACCATTCCACCCAACGGCCGATCTCCTGGTCGTGAAAGTCGGCGCAACGCTCCAGCATCTCGCCGAGGTTGCCCGACTGTTCACCCGCCCGCAGCAGCCGCAAAGACACCGGCGTCACCAATTGCCCGGCCTCCAGCGCATCGGACAACGGCAACCCTTCGGCCACGCGTTGGCTGGCTTGTTCAAGGCCTTGGGCTGCGGCACTGCCCAGCAGCCCGCGGGCCATGCCCATTGCCGTGAGGATGGAAATGCCACCTTGCAAAAGGATGCCCAGCGAGCGGTAGAAGCGCGCCAGCTCGTACATCATCAACCGCTGGTGCAGTGCGGGCATGCGTCTTAGCTGGCGGGATGCCCAGCGTCGCACCCGCGGGTGACGGCGCAGCAGCACCAGGGCGGTTATCCCCGCCACGCTGCCCAGTGCCAACGGCAGTTGCTGGGCATGCAGGAACAAGCCGATCTGCATCAGCATGCGTGACAGCCAGGGCAGCTCGGTGCCCATGCCCTCGAACACCTGGCTGAAGCGCGGCACCACGTAGCCGAGCAGAAACAGCACCACGCCACCGCCCACCAGCAACAGCAGCAGCGGGTAGACCGACGCCCCCACCAGCTTCTGCCGGACCAGATCCAGGCGTTGGCGGTAGGCGATATAGCGGCCCAGGGCGTCGCCCAGGGCGCCGGTGCGTTCGCTGGACTGCACCAAGGCCACGTACAGCGCCGGGAATATGCGCGGCTGTCGGGCCAGCGCCTGGGACAGCGAATGGCCTTCGTACAGCTGGCGCACCAGGTCACCCAGCGTTTTGCGCGTGGCCGGGGTCGGGGCTTTTTCCGCCAGGCTTTCCAAGGCGTCGATCAACGGCAGCCCGGCATTCAGCAGGGTCGACAGCTCCTGGCTGAACAGCACCAGGTCAAAGTGTGCTTCGCGGCGCCAGGCCATGCCACGCAATGCGCCGCCTTGGCCCTTCACGCTGACCACCCGCAAACCTTGCGCCTCGACCTGGCGACGCGCCTGGTCGGCATCTTCGGCGTCGATCTGCAACTGCACCACGCCCTGTCTGCCCAGGGCCTTGAGGCTGTAGCGCATGGCCGAACTCCTCATTGCCAACTGGTGATTTCGGCGTTTTCCCCGTCACCACCGGGCTGGCCGTCCTTGCCCATCGACAGCAGGTCGTACTCACCGCCGTTCTCACCGGGTTGCCGGTAGATGTAGGCGTGCCCCCACGGGTCCTGCGGTACCGCCTTCTGCAGGTAGGGGCCCGTCCAGCGGGCTTCGCCACTGGGGGCGATAACCAGCGCCTGCAGGCCCTGTTCACTGTTGGGGTAATGGCCGACTTCCAGGCGATAGAGGTCAAGGGCCTTGCTCAAGCCCTCGATCTGTGCCCGTGCCACCTTGACCTCCGAGCGACCTAGCTGGCTGAAGTACTTGGGCGCGACGATGCCGGCCAGCAGGCCGAGCACCACCAGCACCACGAGGAGTTCGAGCAGGGTGAAACCACGTTGGGGGTTGGATCTGCGCTGCATGGTGAAGGCCTCCGCTGCATGGAAACAGGCTGTGTCAGGCACCATGCAACAGCCGTGCACGTCTGCCTCGGGGCCTTGCGCCATGCGGTACAGGAAGCGGCACAGTGCTTGCGTCGTCGACATCGACCTCGGGTTTTCCGGGGCATTTCCCCCACATCGGGGGCCACGACGAAGAGGCAGCCGACATGCGTGGACTCATCCTGGGTTTGATCTGGCTGGCGGCGGGTGCCGCCCAGGCCGATGTGTACATCTCCATCGATGCCAAGGGCGGCTACGTACTGACCAACGTCCATCGACCCGGGCGTCATTACCAGCGGGTGATCAGCGAACCGCTGGCCCAGGCGGGCCCGGCCGGTGCGCAGTTGATCACCGGGCGCCCCTATGCCGAGCTGGTGGCGGCTGCGGCGCTCGCCCACAACGTACCGCAGGCGTTGCTGCATGCGCTGATCAAGGCCGAGTCCGGCTATAACCCCAAGGCCCGCTCGCCAGCGGGGGCGGTGGGGCTGATGCAACTGATGCCCGATACCGCCCGTGAAATGGGCGTGGAAAACGCCCTCGA
>NZ_JANIAG010000213.1:0-7871 GCF_028682155.1 Pseudomonas sp. 39004 | reverse complement strand
CGATCGGCTGTTGTAAGTCTGCTCGGTAATGCCGAAGGCGGTCATGCGCATCCACGGTTTGGCAAATCTGCGCACCTGCAGTTTCTTGCGCGTGGCATACAGGGTTACCCCCGATAACTTGGCCTGCTGAGCTTCTGCAGCAATCTGCGCGCCCCAGCCACAGGTGTGGCGATCATTCTGGCTCAGCGCCCTGGCCTGGGCGCCGAAGGCGGCCGTGGCCAGCAGGCAGCCGGCCATCGTTGCTAGAAGTACTCGCATGTTGCTGTCCTAAGCATCTGAAGGAGAAGGGAGTTTGCCTTCGCTTCAAGCCGCTGGGGGCCAGCAATTTGCCGTCAGATTACGGCCATGCGCAGCGCGTTGGCTGGCGGGCGCAAGCTGGCCCAGGCCAGGCCAGCGACCCAGACCACCGATACGCCGTAGTTCAGGCGCTGGTACAGGCCGAACAGATGGCCGCTCTGCGCCGCCTGCGCCATCAGCACGACGGTGGCGATCGCCAGCACCACGCACGCCAGGGAGAACAGCGCCAACGGTCGCGAACCGGCAACCCGATTGCCCAGCCATGCCCACAGGGCACTGGCCAGGGTCAATGAAAGAAACATCAGCAGGCCCGAGAGGTTGTGCAGTTGCTGTGACAGCGAGGGCTGCGCCGGTGCGCAGCCCTGGTCGCAGGGGAACCAGCCAGTGCCCAGGCTGCCCAGGCCATGCAGCAGCACCAGAACGGCGCTGACCCGTGCCAGGGTCGACCCCTGCCAGCGACGGGCCAGGCCCCAGGCGAACAGGGCGAACAGCACGGCCAAGGGGAAGTTGTTGACCCGTGGCGACCAGAGCTGGGTGGGTGCACCCTCGGCGCCGAGTTGGCTCATGGCCTGTTGCAGGTGGTCGTAACCTGGGTAAGCCTGGGCGGTCAGCCAGACGCCGGCCAGCAGCCAGAGGGGGATCACCAGGCCAGTGGCGAGCAGAAGACGGTCGAGGGGTTTCATGCTGTCGTTTCCTTCCATGGATGAGTGAGCGCGAAGGCGCACAGTACAGCCTTGCAGCGGGGATAGACCAGCGCATGAAGCAGATTTTTTGCGTGGTGCGTGGCGCAGCCCCATACAGAAATACCGCATACGGTGTATGTGATCGTACAACTGCTTGCGCTATCATGGGCATTGTCTTTCAAGGTGAAATACAGGGCATGACAGAGCAGCAGGTACAGGCAAGGACCCGGCGCAAGCCGCGCAGTCTGGCCCAGGAACTGGTCACAGTGCTGACCGAGCGGATTCGCAGCGGCCAACTGAAGCGCGGCGACAAGCTGCCGACCGAATCGCAGATCATGGCCGAAGAGGGCGTCAGCCGCACGGTGGTGCGCGAGGCTATCTCGCGGCTGCAGGCCGCAGGGCAGGTGGAGACCCGGCACGGCATCGGTACGTTTGTGCTGGATGCACCGTCCACGGGCGGTTTCCGTATCGACCCGGCGACCGTGGTGACCCTGCGCGAAGTGCTGGCGGTGCTGGAGTTGCGCATTGCCCTGGAGATCGAGTCGGCGGGCCTGGCGGCGCAGCGGCGCAGCGATGAACAGCTGGTTGGCATGCGCGCGGCGCTGGATGAGCTCAACGAAGGCGCGGCCCATGCCAACGATGCCGTATCGGCGGATTTCCAGTTCCACCTGCGCATTGCCCAGGCCAGTGGCAACCACTACTTCGCCGACATCATCAACCACCTGGGTACCAGTATCATCCCGCGTACCCGGCTCAACTCGGCGCGCCTGGCCCATGACGACCAGGCGCACTACATGAGCCGGCTCATGCATGAACACGAGGCGATCTACGAAGCCATTGCCCGGCAAGACAGCGAAGGGGCGAAGATGGCCATGCGCATGCACCTGAGCAACAGCCGCGAGCGCCTGCGCCAGGCGCATGAAGAAGCTGAGGCGCAAGGGGCCTGAGACCTCTCTCACCCTCGAAGAGGCCGGTACCGACAAAAGAAAAAGCCCCGACGTGTGCGGGGCTTTTACATTTCAGGGCGATCAGATCCCCCCGTCACTCCACTGCCCATTCACCAACCGGCGCAACCCCAGCGGGTTCTCATCGCGAAGCGCCTCAGGCAGCAACGCCTGCGGGTAGTTCTGGTAGCACACCGGGCGCAGGAAGCGGTCGATGGCCAAGGTGCCGACCGAGGTGCCGCGCGCATCCGACGTAGCCGGATACGGCCCGCCGTGGACCATGGCATCGCACACTTCGACGCCGGTGGGGTAGCCATTGACCAGAATCCGACCGACCTTTTCTTCCAGCAGCGGTACCAGCCAGGCGAAGGCTTCGAAATCTTCAGGCTCGCCGATCAGGGTCGCGGTCAACTGGCCACGCAGGCCGAGCAGCGCGGCGCGCAGCTGTGCGTTGTCCTGGGCTTCGACAGCCACGGTGGTCGGGCCAAACACTTCTTCTTGCAGCAAGGGGTCGGCGTCGACCAGCAGGCGCGCCTGTGCCTTGAACAGCTGGGCGCGGGCCTGGCTGCCTTGTTGCGGTTGGCCGGCCAAGTGTTCGATACCGGCATGGGCGTGCAGGTGTTCCAGGCCGCCCACATAGCTGCGCAGGCCGCCGGCGTTGAGCAGGGTCTGGCCGGCCTGTTGCTCGAGGTGCTGACCGAGGTCGGCGAGCAGTTGGCTGTATTGCGGCGATTGCAGACCGATCACCAGGCCCGGGTTGGTGCAGAACTGGCCGGCACCCAGGCACACCGAGCCCGCCAGTTCGCGGGCGATGGCTTCGCCGCGCTTGGCCAGGGCGCCAGGCAGGATGATCACCGGGTTGATGCTGGACATCTCGGCGAATACCGGGATTGGCTGTGGGCGCTCTGCGGCCATGCGGCACAAGGCGTCGCCACCCTTGAGCGAGCCGGTGAAACCGACCGCCTGGATGGCCGGGTGCTTGACCAGCCATTCGCCGACACCACCGCCGAAGACCATGTTGAACACGCCCTTGGGCATGCCGGTGCGCTCGGCGGCGCGCTGGATTGCACAGCCGACCAGGTCGGCTGTGGCCATGTGGCCGCTGTGTGCCTTGAACACCACCGGGCAGCCAGCGGCGAGGGCGGCAGCCGTGTCGCCACCGGCTGTCGAGAAGGCCAGCGGGAAGTTGCTGGCACCGAACACGGCAACCGGGCCTACGCCGATGCGCATCTGGCGCAGGTCGACGCGAGGCAACGGTTGGCGCTCGGGCAGGGCCAGGTCGATGCGTGCACCGAGGTAGTCACCGCGCCGCAGCACTTGCGCGAACAGGCGCATCTGGCCACTGGTACGGCCGCGCTCGCCCTGGATCCGCGCTGCAGGCAGGGCGGTTTCGCGGCAGACGATGGCGACGAAGGCGTCGTCCAGTTCATCCAGCTCGGCGGCGATGGCATCGAGGAACTCGGCGCGGCGCGCCGGGGCCAGTTGGCGGAACTCGGCAAAGGCGGCAGCGGCGGCCTGGGCGGCTTGGTCGACTTCGCTTTCAGTGGCTTGCACGAAGCTGTAAGGCAGGGCCTCGCCGGTGGTGGCGTCCAGGCTCTGCAGGCGTTGCGCGCCAGCGGCACTGCGCTGACCGGCGATGAAGTTGTGGCCTAGGATTTCAGGCATTTTGGCACTCCTGTAGGTGAATGAAGGGGGTAGGCGGTCGAGAAGGGCTGCAAAGCAGCCCCAAGGGCCTCAGGTAATCGGCGCCGGGTTGAACAGGGTGATGTCGTTGTGCAGCCTGTGCTGCTCGGCCCAGGTCTGCTTGCGGCCGCTGGCCACGTCCAGGTAGTAGTGGAACAGCTCCCAACCCAGTTCCTCGATGCTCGAGCGGCCTGTGGCGATGCGCCCTGCGTCGATGTCGATCAAGTCGGGCCAGCGTTCGGCCAGTTCAGTGCGGGTGCAGACCTTGACCACCGGGGTCATGGCCAGGCCGTACGGCGTGCCACGGCCCGTGGTGAACACATGCAGGTTCATCCCGGCCGCCAGTTGCAAGGTGCCGCAGACGAAGTCGCTGGCCGGGGTGGCGCAGAAGATCAGGCCTTTGCGCGCCACCCGCTCGCCAGGGCCAAGCACGCCCTGAATGGCGCCGCTGCCGGACTTCACGATCGAGCCCAGGGACTTTTCGACGATGTTGGACAACCCACCCTTCTTGTTGCCCGGCGTGGTGTTGGCGCTGCGGTCGGCCGCGCCTTGTTGCAGGTAGCGGTCGTACCAGTCCATCTCACGCAACAGCGCCTCGGCCACGTCCTGGTTCTCGGCGCGGGAGGTGAGCATGTAGATGGCGTCGCGCACTTCGGTCACTTCCGAAAACAACACGGTCGCGCCAGCGCGTACCAGCAGGTCCGAGGCGTAGCCCAGTGCCGGGTTG
Organism: Pseudomonas sp. 39004; assembly: GCF_028682155.1. NCBI lineage: Bacteria > Pseudomonadati > Pseudomonadota > Gammaproteobacteria > Pseudomonadales > Pseudomonadaceae > Pseudomonas > Pseudomonas sp. 39004. The sequence goes on along the minus strand of NZ_JANIAG010000213.1, from coordinate 3,537 downwards.
GCGGTGATGCCGGAGAACGCATCGCTGCCGCCACACTGCATGCCCAGGATCAGCTCGCTGGCGGGCACCGTTTCGCGGCGGCGCTGGTCGAGTTTTTTCAGGCGGGTCTCAGCCAGCGCCATGATCTGTTCGATCATTTCGCCGAAGCCCAGGCTGGCATCCTGCAGGCGGTACAGCCACGGGTCGCTGAGGTCTACCGACGGATCGTTGTCATGCATGACCTGGCCGGCCTGCAGTTTTTCGCAGCCCAGGCTGATGACCAGCGCTTCGCCACCAAGGTTGGGGTTGCGCGCCAGGTTGCGCACGGTGCGGATCGGGATGTAGGCATCGCGGGCATTGATCGCCACGCCGCAGCCGTAGCTGTGGGTGATGGCGACCACGTCATCGACGTGGGGGTACTTGGGCAGCAGTTCTTGACGAATGCGCTTGACCGCATGCTCCAGCACGCCGGTCACGCATTGCACGGTGGTGGTGATGCCAAGGATGTTGCGGGTGCCCACGGTGCCGTCGGCATTGCGGTAGCCCTCGAAGGTGAAGCCTTCGAGCGGCGGCAGGGGCTCGGGCACGGCGTCGCAACGCGGCAGGCTGTCCAGCGCCGGCGCCTCTGGCATGGCCAGCTGGCTTTCCTGCACCCAGGTACCCTGGCGCAAGTCTTCCAGGGCGTAGCCGATGATCTGCCCATAGCGGCGCACAGGCTCGCCCTTGGCGATCAGCACGGTGGCCACCTTGTGGCTCTGTGGCACGCCTTCGACCAGGGTCAGGCCGTCGGGGAAGCGGGCGCCTTCACCCAGGCCACCGTCGTTGACCACTACCACGACATTGTCGTCATCGTGCAGGCGGACGTAGCGGGGCGAGTCGGAATGTTCGATCAACTGCATGTTCGGGCCCTTCTAGTGATTGCTCAGGCTTTATACATCCGCCCGCCGCCGGCAGGTGCCAGCGGCGGGCGTGTTCACTCAGTGACGGGAGCTTGCCAGTTCGCCATTGGCGCCGGGCTCGGCTTCAGCCTTTGGGGTTTCACGCAGCTCGATGCGCTTGATCGGGCCGACGATCACCAGGTAGCTGAACACCGCGACCAGGGCGTTGGCACCCACATACACCAGGGCCCACTTGAACGAGCCGGTGGCGCTGATGATGTAGCCGATGACGATGGGCGTGGTGATCGAGGCGATGTTGCCGAAGGTGTTGAACAACCCGCCCGACAGGCCAGCGATCTGCTTCGGCGAAGTGTCGGCGACCACCGCCCAGCCCAGTGCGCCAATGCCCTTGCCGAAGAAGGCCAGGGTCATGAAACCGACCACCATCCACTCAGCGTCGACGTAGTTGCAGAAGACCATGGTGGTCGACAGCAACAGGCCGCAGACGATGGGCAGCTTGCGCGAGAAGGTCAGCGAGTTACCGCGGCGCAGCAGCCAGTCCGACAGCACACCGCCCAGCACGCCACCGATGAAACCACAGATGGCGGGCAGCGAGGCGATGACACCCGCCTTGAGGATGGTCATGCCGCGCTCCTGCACCAGGTACACCGGGAACCAGGTCAGGAAGAAGTAGGTGATGGCGTTGATGCAGTACTGGCCCAGGTACACCCCCAGCAGCATGCGGCTGGTCAGCAACTGCTTGATGTAGCCCCATTTCGGGCCGTCGTTGCCGCGTTTCTGGTCCATGTCTACCAGGCCGCCGTTCTGCTCGATGTGTTCGAGCTCGCTTTGGCTGATGCGCGGGTGTTGCTTGGGGTTGTAGATGGTCCTCAGCCACACGAACGAGAACAGAATGCCGAGCACGCCCATCACCACGAACACGTGTTCCCAACCGAAGCTGAAGACGATCCAGCCCATGATCGGGGCAAACAGTGCGGTGGCAAAATACTGCGCCGAGTTGAAGATGGCCGACGCCGTGCCGCGTTCTGCGGTGGGGAACCAGGCCGCGACGATGCGGGCGTTGCCCGGGAACGACGGGGCTTCGGCGAAACCGACCAGAAAGCGCAGGGTGAACAAGGTCACCACCGCCCAGGCCACCGGCATGCCACCGACAAACCCTTGCAGCAGGGTGAACAGCGACCAGGTGAAGATGCTGAAGGCGTAGACGTTCTTGGAGCCGAAACGGTCGAGCAGCCAGCCACCGGGAATCTGGCCAGCCACGTAAGCCCATCCAAAGGCGGAGAAGATATAACCGAGGGTGACGGCGTCAATGCCGAGGTCTTTCTGCAGGCTGGAGCCTGCGATTGCAATGGTGGCGCGGTCGGCATAGTTGATCGTGGTCACCAGAAACAGCATGAACAGGATCAGGTAGCGCACATGCGTCTTTTTAGTCGCTTGCATGCTGGTAATACTCCCACTAGTTATTTTTGTGCGGGCTCACGAGTTGTAGCCGGGGTGGGGGGCTCCCACTCCGGCGGCGGCAGTTCAGGCCGCAGGGGTTCGCTTATTGCGGACCCATCTTGTCCATCAGCGCTGCGAGCATTTCGTATTCTTCGCCGGTCAGGTCGGTCAGCGGCGTGCGTACCGGGCCTGCGTCGTAACCGGCAATCTTCGCGCCCGCCTTGACGATGCTCACGGCGTAGCCGGCCTTGCGGTTACGGATGTCCAGGTACGGCAGGAAGAAGTCATCGATCAGCTTGCCGACGGTGGCATGATCTTCGCGGGCGATGGCGTGGTAGAAGTCCATCGCGGTCTTCGGCACGAAGTTGAACACGGCCGAGGAGTACACCGGCACGCCCAGCGCCTTGTAGGCCGCAGCATACACCTCGGCGGTCGGCAGGCCACCCAGGTAGCTGAAGCGATCGCCCAGGCGGCGACGGATCGACACCATCAGCTCGATGTCACCCAGGCCGTCCTTGTAGCCGATCAGGTTCGGGCAGCGCTCGGCGAGCTTTTCCAGCAGGTCGGCATTCAAGCGGCAGACATTGCGGTTGTAGACCACCACCCCGATCTTCACCGATTTGCACACGGCTTCGACGTGGGCGGCAACGCCATCCTGGCTGGCTTCGGTCAGGTAGTGGGGCAGCAGCAGCAGGCCCTTGGCACCCAGGCGCTCGGCTTCTTGTGCGTATTCGATGGCCTGGCGGGTCGAACCGCCGACGCCGGCAAGGATCGGTACCGAGGTGGCGCAGGTATCGACGGCGGTCTTCACCACCTGGCTGTACTCGCTGGCCGCCAGGGAGAAGAACTCACCGGTACCACCGGCCGCGAACAGGGCGCTGGCGCCGTAGGGGGCGAGCCATTCCAGGCGCTTGATGTAGCCAGCCTGGTTGAAGTCGCCTTGGGCATTGAAGTCGGTGACCGGGAAAGACAGCAGGCCGTGGGAGAGGATGGATTTCAGTTCTTGTGGATTCATTGTTGTTGGCATCCTGAGGCGCTTGGGGTGAAGGGAGTGATGTGCTGCGATGGAGGTAAGTTATCGTACAACTGTAGGGATGGCTAGTGCTTTGGGAGAATTTTTTATGATTTGGGTGCTTGGCTGGGGTGTTGGGGGGATGCTGAAATCGAGCGCCGCCCGCGCGGCGCTCGATCTTCCAGGTACAGAAAATCCCCCGACAAC
>NZ_JANIAG010000212.1:0-8027 GCF_028682155.1 Pseudomonas sp. 39004 | reverse complement strand
CAGGTTCACCCACCAGCTGCCCCTGAATACCACCCACGCCCATCTCCCGCAGTACCAACCGCTCGCCTTCCGTCTCGACCCGCTCGGCAATCAACGGCAGGTCGATACTGTGTGCCGCGCGTTGGATCGCTTCGATGAACAGGCGCTTGTGCTGCTCATGGTCGATGTTGCGGATATAGCTGCCATCGATTTTCAGGTACGCCAGGCCCAGGTGTGCCAGGTTGCCGATCATGCTGAAACGGCCGCCGAAGCGCTGCAGCGCCAGCCCGAAGCCAAGCCCGTGCAGGCGTCGGGTCAGTTGCTCGAGGGCAGACTGGTCGGGCAGCTGCTCTTCGCCGATCTCGAACGTCAACCGCGGGCCCAGCGCCGCATGCTGGCTTAGCAGCTCGTAGACGCGTTGCAGCGCCTTGGGGTCGGCCAAGGTTGCTGCGGACAGGTTCAGCGCCAGCATCTGACCATGGCTGCGCAGGTGGGCGAGCACCTTTTCCAGCACCAGCACATCCAGGCGGGGCATCCAGCCGAAGCGCTCCAGCCAAGGCAGGAAGCGCCCGGCGGGCAGTGCCTCGCCTTGCTCATCGTGCAAGCGCGAGATGACTTTGTGGTGCAACACCCGCTGGGCTGTTTCGCAGTCCACCACCGGTTGGAAAAACAGCTCGAAATGCCCATTGGCGAATGCCTGGTCGAGCCGCTCATGCCAAGCATGATGGCTATCGCCCGCTACCGCAGCTGCACCCTGTTCGAGGCAGACCCAGCCGGGTGCCGGCTGGTTTTCGGCAAGGGCCAGGGCTTCGTCGGCAAGTTTCAGCAGTGCCTGTGGCGCATCGCCGGGGCTGAAGGGCGCAATGCCGATGCATGCGACCGGGCTGACATCACTGGCGCCAGTCTCGTGCAGGCTCTGCAGGGTAGCCTCCAGCGCCTGGGCAAGCTGTACGGCCTCCTCGTGCACCATACCCGGCGCCAGCACGGCGAACTCACCCCCACGGCTGCGCGAAATCAGGTCTTTGGTTTCTGGGTAGCTGGCACAGGTACGGCGCAGTTGCTCGCCCACCGCCTGCAACAGCTGGTCGGTACGCTGCCCACCCAGGCGCGCGTTGAGGCCTGCCAGCCCCTGCACCCGCAGCAACAGCAAGTAACCGGCCCGGGCTTCCTCCATGTTGCTGACGCGGGTATTGAGTTGCATCTCGAAATAGCGGCGGTTGGACAGCCCGGTGAGGCTGTCCTGGTAGGACTCGGTGCGCAACCGCTCACTGCGCTCGGCCTGCTCGGTGAACAGCGCCTTGAGCTTCTCGACCATCTGGTTCATCGCCTGCACCACACGGCGCAGCTCGGGTGTGCGCGGCAGGTCTGGCAGGCTGAGGAATTCGCGCCGGGCGATGGCATGGGATTGCTCGACCATGTAGTCCAGTGGCCGCAACTGGCGGCGCAGCAACAACGCGCCGAGCACCGCACTGGCAGCACCGCACAGCAGCAACCAGCCCAGGCTGCCCAAGGCGCTCTGCCAGAGCTTGGCGATGGCGAACATTGGGTGGCTGATCACCTCCACCCGGGCGGCCTGCTGCCATCCGCGGCTGACAATGGCATCACCACCGGCCGCTTCAAGGCCTATGAGGTGGACAAACCAGGCCGGCACACCACCCCGGTCAGGCTCGGCATGGCGCTCCACCAACACGGCATTGGAACCCAGGTCGACGACCTTGATGCTCGCATAGTAGCCACTGTCAAAGATCGAGCTGACCATCAGTTCGACCATCGCCGGGTCGTCGATGTTGGGTGTCAGCGACAGGGCAAGGGCAGTGGCTGCGTCCTGGGCGTGCGACCGCAGCTGGTTGACGTACTGGCTGCGCGAGCTCTCCAGGCTGACCATGAAGCTGCCGCTGAAGGCGACCACCAGGAACAGGCAAATGGCCAACAGCAATTGTTTGAACAGTGACATCTGTGCTCCTTCAGTAAACCGGCTCGGCCGGGAACCCTTCGGCCTGCATTTTTTTCAGCAAATCCTGCCAGCGTGACAGCCGCTTGGTATCGCCTACCTTCTTGTTGCCGGCCGCGCCTGGCAGCCACAGCCCCTCACCATTGAAGGCATATACCGGCAGCAGGTCTGGGCGCTGGCTCGCCGGCTTGATGGCATCCATCAGGCTGTCGAGCACCAACGGTTGGGCCTGTGGGTTTGAATAATAGGTCAGCACCATGTGCGCTCGGTTTTGCCGCAACGCCTTGACGTAAGTGATACGCAGCTTTTCGCTGGGGATGCCCATGCGCCGTAGGCTGAAATACTTGGCAATAGCGTAGTCCTCGCAATCACCCGCCCCCTTGATCAGTGCCTGGACCGGCGTGGCCCAATAATCGACCTCATGCCACAGGTCGATATCTTCGACGTAGCGCAGTTGCTGGTTGAAGAAGCGGTTGACCACCTGCAGCCGTTCCAGCTCGGTGGCCTGCTTCTGCGTGGCCATCAGGTTCTGCCAGGCGTCGATACGCCCCTGCCCTGCGCCAAGCGGGCCATACAGGGCCTGCGACTTGCGACTGATCTGGGAAAAATCCCAATCCGCGTGCAAACCGCCCAGTAGCAAGCTACCCAGCAGCGCGGCAAGGCCGACACGTCGCACAGCGGTTTTGAACATCCAGGATATCGCCACTGCGAAGACCTGTTCAGACCAGTCGAAAGCAGCGATGGTGCGGCCTGGCTGTGCAAAAGACAATGGCACCCTGCAATCACGCAACCTGGGGGTGGGCCATACTAACTTTGTGGCTATCTCGTTCTATGTGCCGCTTCCTTTGCCAGGCGACTTCATACACCATAGCCGCGGCCTTGGGTCACCCGCTCCAATGCGGCTGACGGTTTGACAAGCCCCCTTGCCTGTTACTAGTGTCATTGGATCCAACTTTCGTTATGGTCGAGGCAGACTCCGCGTGGCCGAGAAAATCAAACTGAGCAACGTGCTGGCTAGCGAACAGCTACCCCCACACCTGGCACGTGCTGTTATCGAAGAGCGCCTGCGCAGCGCCATTCTTGATGGGCGACTGCCGCCAGGCACCGCTGTGCGTCAGCAAGAGCTGGCGACCTTGTTCGGGGTCAGCCGCATGCCTGTGCGCGAGGCCTTGCGCCAACTTGAAGCGCAATCGCTGCTGAAAGTGGAGATGCACAAGGGCGCTGTGGTTGCGCCGTTGATCGGCGAGGACGCGGTGGACACCTATGCCCTGCGTGTTCTGCTCGAAAGCGAGGCGCTGCGCCAATCCATTCCCATGCTTGATGCCGACGACATCGCCCGTGCCCGCGGCTACATCCTGCAACTGGAGCATGAGACCCGCCACGCCGAACTCGGCCGCCTCAACCGCCTGTTCCACATGACGCTGTACAGCAAGGCGTCAAACAAGAAGCTGTTGCGCCTGATCGAGAACGAACTGAACGAAGAAGAGCGTTTTCTGCGCTTTCATCTTTCCTCCATGGGGTTGGGGAAACTCACCCAGGACGATCACAACGCGCTGGTGGATGCGGCCAGCGACAAACTGGTGGATGAAGCCATCGCCGTGCTGGAGAAGCACTTGAACTCCGGCGCGCACGTGATCAGGGCTTACCTGGATTCGCAGTTGGCACGATAACAGGCCGGCATGAGACGGTTGCAAATTAGCCCGGCACCGCAAACAATGAGACTAATTATCATTCATGTCCATTGAAGCCAGCGCCCTCCTCCATGCCTTCCAATGACTCCGTGCAAACGCTCTACAGTGACCACCACGGCTGGTTGCATGCCTGGCTGCGCAGCAAGCTGGGCAATGCCGCCGATGCCGCGGACCTGGCCCAGGACACCTTCGTGCGGCTGTTGCAGCGTCGCGAGCAGGTACAGCTGAACACGCCAAGGGCGTTTCTGCGGACCGTGGCACGTGGGCTGGTGATCGATCACTGGCGCCGTGAAGAACTGCACCGGGCCTACCTCGAAGCCCTGGCTCACTTGCCGGAAACACAGGCCCCCTCGGCCGAGACCCGCGAAGTGCTGCTGGAGCTGCTGGAGCGTATCGCGCGCATGCTCGACGGGCTCAAGCCAAAGGTGCGCCGCGCCTTTCTGCTGGCCCAGTGCGATGGGCTGAAACACCAGGCCATCGCCGAGCAGATGGGCATATCCGTACGCACCGTCGAGCGCTATATCGCCGATGCGCTTTACCATTGCTACCTGCTGCGCTTTGAAGACGCGCGATGACAGTAGTCGCGCCGTCGGCCAAAGCAGTCAAGCAAGCCATTCAGTGGCTGCTCAGGCTGCGAGAGAGCGGTACCTGCCCTGCTGCAGCAATGCGAGCAGTGGCGTAGCGCGCGGCATGAGCACGAACTGGCCTGGCAACGGGTGATACACCTGCACCAGGACCTTGACCTGCGCACCATCCCCGGCGCTGGGGTTGCCTTGCACACCCTGGAAACCAGCCAACGGCGCCTGCACCGGCGCCAGGCGCTCAAGTTGCTTGGCGGCGTCGCCTTGGTCGGCTCGGCCACATGGCTGGTTAAAGACCTCGATAGCGTCAGCGCCTGGGCTTCGGACTACGCCACTGCCACTGGCGAACGGCGGCGATTGCACTTGCCCGATGGCTCATTGATGCAACTGAACACGCGCAGTGCGGTGGACCTGGCCTTCGACCAGCAGCAGCGTTTGGTCCACCTCAAGCAAGGGGAGCTGATGCTCACCTGCAGCGAAGCGCAGGATCAGACGCGCCCCCTGTTGGTACAGACGCAAGAGGCCTTGCTCGAAGGTTTCAATGGGGGCTTTGTGGTACGCCAGGATATCGACTGCACCCGCGTCAGCGTCAGCCAGGGAAAGGTGGCGATACACCGGCCGGGGAATGGCCAGGTGCAATGGATCGACAGCGGCCAGCACTGGCGCCTGGATGCCAGCGGTGCACAACGCCTGGATCGCGTGGATATGGACCCCACGGCCTGGAGCGAAGGGCTGATCGTGACCCGCGACATGCGCTTGCACGATTTTCTCGCGCAAGTGAGCCGCTATCGCCATGGCTACCTGGCTTGCAGCGATGACATTGCCGATCTGCGCCTGTCCGGTGTGTTCCGCCTGGACGACCCGGAGCAACTGCTGCAACTGCTGCCAAAAACGCTCCCGGTCAGGCTTCGCCAACGCACACGTTGGTGGATCCGCGTCGAGCACATGGCCTGACTTCACCCCCGCGGGGATATTTTTGGCGGGTTTTGGGCATCGATACGGCTAGGACAGTAAGCAACGCCTTCTGCCCTCAACCTTTCAACGGACGCTTTCATGCCCATTGTCTCTACCTCTACTCACCGCACTAACGAGAATGATTTTCGACCTGTCTTGAATTCAGCCAGCCTGCGCAAGGCCGTTCGGGCAGCCCTGTTCGGTACCGCACTGGGCATCAGCGCCCTGCCCCTTCAAGCCCTGGCCGCTGAAGCCGCGCAGGTCAGCCAGCAGTATGCGATCGCGCCCGGCGAATTGAACGATGTGCTCAACCAGTTTGCCCGTCAGGCGGGGATCACCCTCTCCAGCACACCGCAGTTGACCAACAGGCTGCAATCCCGTGGCTTGCAAGGGCAGTACTCGGCCGATCAGGCGCTGCGCCAATTGCTCAATGGCAGCGGCCTGGAGGCCGTAAGCCAGGGTGGGCACAGCTATGTGCTGCGGGCCCAGCCAGACAACGCCGCACTGTCGCTGCCAGACACCGATATCCGTAGCTTCTCCCTGGGCAATGCCTTGGGCAGCATGGATGGCTACAACGCCACCCACAGCCAGGTGGCGACCAAGACCAGCATGCCCCTGGTGGAAACCTCACAGTCGGTCTCGGTGGTGACTCGCCAGCAGATAGATGACCAGGGCTCGCAGACCGTCGCCCAGGCCATGCGCTATACGCCTGGGGTGCTGACCAACCCCTATGGCGCCACCCACCGTTACGACTATGTGGCCATGCGCGGCTTCAACGACGGTTCGGTCGACAACATCTACGTTGACGGCCTGAAGTCCATGGGTGACAACGGCACCTACAGCACCATGCAAGTGGACCCTTACTTCCTGGAGCGCATCGACATCCTCAAAGGGCCCTCTTCGGTACTCTATGGCCGCAGCTCGCCAGGGGGCCTGGTGGCACTGACCACCAAGAAGCCCCTGTTCACGCCCTTCCATCAGGTGCAGGCCACCGTCGGTACCCAAGGCCAGCGTGGCATGGGCTTCGACTTCAGCGGCCCGGTCGATGACGACAAGCATATTGCCTATCGCCTGACAGGCTTGGCGGACAGCTCTGACACTCAGTTCGACCATAACAAGGAAGAACGCTACGCCATCGCACCGGCTATCAGCATCGACTTCACCGAAGACACCTCGCTGACACTGCAGGCATACCTGCAGCACGACCCCAATGGTGGCTACCACGGGGGTAACCCGGCTGACGGCATGCTGCACAAGCGCAACGGGCTGCGCCTGTCAGACCACTTCTTTGAAGGTGAGCCTGGGGTCGACAACTACGAGCGTACCCAGCAGTCGTTCAGCTACCAGTTCGAGCACCGTTTCAACGACGTCTTCACCGCCCGGCAGAACTTCCGCTACCAGGATTCTGACGTGACGATGGACCAGGTGTATTCGGCCGGTTGGGCCGACGCCGACAGCAACATCCTCAACCGCGCCTACACCGGGGGCGACGAGCGCCTGCATTCGTACATCATCGATAACATGCTGCAGGCGGAGTTCTTCACCGGCGCGGCCAAGCACACCCTGCTGCTTGGCACCGACTACCAGCGCCGCAAGGCCGACGTGGAATGGCGTTACGGCACGGTCGACCCGCTGGATGCGGGCAACCCTCAATATGGCAATGGCAACCTCCAGGTACTCGGTGAAAACCGCTATCAGCGCCGCCTGCAGCAAACGGGTGTGTACCTGCAGGACCTGGTCGAGCTGGACCAATGGCGCTTCTCGCTGGGCTTGCGCCAGGACTGGGTGAAGGTCTCCGAGGAGAATCGCGACAGCAACACCAAGGTCAACGATCAGCGCTCCAAGTTCACCACCCGAGCGGGCGTGCTGTACTTGTTCGAGAACGGCTTGGCACCCTATGTCAGCTACTCGGAGTCGTTCAACCCCAATACCGTGTCCGACCAGGAAGGCCGGCCGTTGGCACCGACCGAGGGCACTCAGTGGGAAGCGGGTATCAAGTACCAGCCGCCCGGCAGTGACAACCTGTTTACCGCGTCGGTGTTCCGTATCGAGCAGGAGAACCTGGCCTCCAAGCAGCCGAACGAAGACTTCTACCGCCCGGTGGGTGAAGTACGCTCACAAGGCCTGGAGCTGGAGGCGCATGTTCAGCTGACCGACAACCTCAAGCTGTTGGGCGGCTACACCTTTACCGACATCGAGTATGCCAAGACGATGCCGAGCTTGGTGGCAGCAAACCTGGACAACAAGGGTAATTCGCCCACCCAGGCACCCAAGCAGATGTTTTCGCTGTGGGCCGACTACAACTTCCGCCAGGGGCCGCTGGACGGCCTGCGACTGGGCGGTGGGATACGTTATGTGGGGTACAGCTGGGTGGATGCGGAAAATAGCATGAAGGTGCCCTCCTACACGCTGTTTGATGCCTCGATCGGATACGACCTCAGCAAGGTTGGCCTGACGGGGGTGGATGTGCGCCTGAACGCCAACAACCTCACCAATGAGAGCTACGTCACCTCATGTGCCAGCCTGAACTATTGCTACATGGGTGAAGAGCGCAACGTCAGCGCAACGGTCAGCTATCAATTCTGACCCGAAAAGACAAAGCCCCTGTCTGCGATGCAGACAGGGGCTTTGGGTTTGAATCTTGACGATGACCTACTCTCACATGGGGAGACCCCACACTACCATCGGCGATGCATCGTTTCACTGCTGAGTTCGGGATGGGATCAGGTGGTTCCAATGCTCTATGGTCGTCAAGAAATTCTGTGTGCCGGCCCGTCCTGAAGACGTGCCCGCGAATTTCTATGGCTTCTACTTAAAGACAAAACCCCTACCTGCTTGCGCAGATAGGGGTTTTGCGAAATGAATCTTGAC
>NZ_JANIAG010000211.1:0-8067 GCF_028682155.1 Pseudomonas sp. 39004 | reverse complement strand
ATCTTGTCGCGATTGGGGCTGCGCAGCGGCCCCAGCAATCGCCTAGCTTTCCGGATGGAACTGATAATCCCCCAGGTTACGACAGCGCTCGCCATTGATGCGACGCAACTGGGCCTGCAGGTGCAGGCACCAGATCTGCGGGTCTTCGCAAACCTGATACCCGTGTAGCGTCAGGCTGTCGACAATGGCATTGAGCACCGACTCGGCCACCAGCGGCCCGTGAAACGGCCCCTGGGCCTTGATGGCCGAAGGTTGCTCGCCGGCCATGCCGGCGGCGAACAACAGCGTCCACATGCCGTTGTCGCCGGCCAGTGGGCGGATGCTGCATTCGATGCGGGTCACCAGGCCCAGGCACTGGCGAGTAAGGCTGAGGTTGCGCATGGCCGCGTCCCCTCCAATGAGCCCTGTTCAGCCTGAAACCCTCAGGCTGTTTCCATCCTGAACGCTGATACCGTCCTAAGTTCCAGCATAGAGGAACAGCACAGAAAGTTGGAAAACCGGCGCTGAACGGTAGCACATCGCCGCCAGCGCCGGTTTATTGACTTAGGCCGGTTTAGCCTGCGCAATCACCTCTTCCAGGCGTTCCTTTTCTGCCTCTTTGATGTCCTCTTCGCTGATCATTTCGGCGATTTCGCGCAGGCGCTCAACCACGCGGGCGTTGACGCTGCCCTCGGTGAACTCGCCATTTTCATCCGCCGTGCCGGCCTCCTCGCCCACCAGCAGGCTCAGCGCCTCGTCGGCCTGGCTGACCGCATACACGTGGAACTGCCCGCCTTCGACCGCCTGCAATACCCGCTCGTCGAGCATCAGCGTGGCCACGTTGGCACGCGGGATGATCACGCCTTGATCGCCGGTCAGGCCGCGCGCCTCGCAGAGCCGGAAGAAGCCCTCGATCTTCTCGTTGACCCCACCCACTGCCTGCACTTCACCGAACTGATTGATCGAACCGGTGATGGCAAAGCATTGCTTGAGCGGCGTGCGCGACAACGCCGAGATCAGCGTGCACACCTCACCCAGCGAGGCACTGTCACCGTCGACATAACCGTAGGACTGCTCCAGGGCAATGCTCGCCGAAATGGCCAGCGGGAACTCCTGGGCGTAGCGGCTACCCAGGTAGCCGGTGAGGATCATCACGCCCTTGGAGTGGATCGGCTGGCCCAGGTTGACCTCACGCTCGATGTCGACGATGCCGCTGCCGCCGGGGTAGACCGTGGCCGAGATGCGCGCCGGCATACCGAATGCCGAGTCACCTACCTCCAGCACCGTCAGGCCGTTGCACTTGCCGATGGCCGCGCCTTCGGTGTCGATCAGGATGATGCCGGCGAGCATGTCGTCCAGCACCCGCTGCGACACACGCCCGGTGCGGGTGGCCTTGGCCTTGAGCGCACGCTCGATGTGCCCGGCGTCGGTCATCTCGTCGCTGGCCAGCTGGCGGATGAAATCGGCCTCGCTGACCAGCTGGAACAGGTCACCGATGCGTGCCGACAGCCGCGACTGGTTTTCCGCCAGCCGGGCGCTGTAGGTGGCCAGGCGCGCCACGGCGTCGCTGGTCAGCGGCGCCATGCCTTCTTCGTTGGTGCGAGTACGCAAGAGCTGGGCAAATTGCTCCAGGTTCTCGTCGATCATGGGCATGTCTTCGTCGAAGTCCACCAGCACCCGGAACATTTCCTGGAAGTCCGGATCATGGTCCTGCAGCGCGTAGTAGAGCTGACGCGAGCCGATGATCACCAACTTGACGTTGAGCGGGATCATCTGCGGCGTCAGGCTGACGCTCGCCACCCGGCCCAGCTCGCCCAGCGGCGACTCCATCTTCAGCTTGCGCGACTGCAGCGCCCGCTTGAGGGCATCCCAGACGAAGGGCTCGCCGAGCATCTTCTCGGCTTCAAGAATCAGGAAGCCGCCGTTGGCCCGGTGCAACGCCCCCGGGCGCAACTGGCGGTAGGAGGTGTACAGCGCGCCCTGGTCAGTGCTGTATTCGATCCGGCCAAACAGGTTGTCGTAGGTCGGGTGCGGCTCGAACACCACCGGCGCGCCACCGTCGTGGTGATGACCCACCACCAGGCTCGGCGCGTATTGCTCTTCGAGCATCTTGCGCGCCACGGCGTCGGTCTTGCTGTCATCGACCAGTTGCTCGACCACGGTGCGCAGCAGGTTCAACTGCACCGACTGCAGGTAGGCGCAGACCGCCGCGTTCTCGGCGTACTTTTCCGACAGCGGCGCCAGCAGCGGCTGCAGGGCCAGGGTAATGGTTTCTTCGTTGAGCTGGCGCAGCTGGTTGTTCGACTCACGCTTCCACTGCGGCAGGCTGGCCAGCTCTTCGTTGAGGCGCTCCTCGAGCAGGGCGATGTCTTCGTGGAACTGCTCACGCACCGCTTCCGGCAGTTGCGCGAACTCGGCCTCGTCCAGCGCCTTGCCTTCGGCCATTGGGGTGAAGGCGACGTTACTGGCGTCGCGGTACAAGGCCACGTCTTTTTCCAGCGAAGCGCGCTCGATCACATCCAGGGCGCGGTCATAACGCTGGTTGAAGGCGCGGTCGATGGCGCCCTTCTTCTGCTGGTACGACGGGTGCTCGAACACCGCCGGGAAGGTCGACAACAGGTTGTCGATCAGCCCACTCATGTCGGTGATGAATTCACCAGCGGTGCCCGAAGGCAGCTCCAGGGCACGCGGCTCGCGGGTGTCCTCGTAGTGGTTGACGTATACCCAGTCGGCGGGGGTGTGTTGGCGCTTGCCCTCGGCCTTGAGGTAGCGCTTGACGAACGAGAAGCGGCCGGTGCCGGGCTCGCCCATCACATACACGTTGTAGCCAGGGCGGGGCATGGCCACGCCGAATTGCAGGGCCTCGACTGCTCGCTCCTGGCCCAGGACACCTCGAAACGGCTCCAGATCGTCAGTGTGGGTAAAAGCAAACTGCTCGGGGGAAAAACGCCGGGTCAGGGCTTCAGGCGCAAGACGCAGGCGCGCAGCGACAGGATCGGGCATTGGGTTTCCTTACTTCGGCGGGGCGGATACGCAGCATTCTGGCGCTGCCCGCGCGCGCCTTGCAAGGCTCGGCGGGACTTTATGTCGCAGTCGCGATAACACAGCGCTTCAGGCAAATTTTTCGCAATCAACAACGCAACCTTTAGATCGTGCCTAAACTCCAAGCTGCGCGGGTGGGTGAAAAGCTTTCCCGCCTGGCAACCGAGTTGCCAGAAACCCTGACCCTTGGTTAAGACAAATAGAGAACAAATGCTATGAAACGGATTCTTCTGGGTACTCTGTTCACCGTGGTCTCCCTCAATGCCATGGCCGAAGCGCCTGGCGGCCCGAACTGCGGCTGGGGCAACATGCTGTTCGAAGGCCAGCGCGGTACGCCGGCTCACTTCCTGGCTTCCACCACCAACGGTACCTCCGGTAACGCCACCTTCGGCATGACCTCCGGCACCAACGGCTGCTCCACCAAGGCTTCGCTGACCTATGGCGGCAAGTCCTGGTTTGCCATGAACGGCATGATGAACGAACTGTCCGAAGACATGGCCATGGGCAAAGGCGAGGCTCTGACCACCTATGCCGTGGTACTGGGTGTAGCGCCTGAAGACCGCACCTACTTCGAGTCGGTCACCCACCAGCACTTCAACCAGATCTTCAGCAGCGCCGACGTCACGGCCGAAACCGTGCACAGCAACACCCTGGCGGTGTTGAAGAGCGACCCACGCCTGGCCAAGTACGCAACCGAGGCTTAAGTGCAGCTTGCCCCGCCCCACCTCCGGGGCGGGTTTCGCCTTTTTTTCGGCATCGTGAAGAAGTAGTTGCCCGATATGCTCAAACGCCTCGCTTACCTGGCGCTGTGTGCCTGCGCCCCTGTTCATGCTGCGCCTGCGCTGGATGAAGGCCGTATTCAGCAACTGGCCAGTACCCCCTACTGGATCGCCCTGGGCCACTACGAGACTGCCAAGCTCGGTGGCTGGCGAAGCTATGTGGACGACACCCGGTTCTTTCTCGCCGAGGATGGCGCGCACCACCCGGACCAGGAGCTGCGGGCCACGGTGCAGGCGCTGTATGCGCCGGCCAGCCTGGGCGACAAGCATGCCCAATGCGTCTTTCCGGCACGCACCCGTTGGCTCAAGGAACAACTGGGGCTGACTGACCTGCCGCAGCCCGACTGCCAGGAATTCAAGACCTGGTACACCTCGATCGACCCGCACAGCGCCGCGCTGATCTTCCCGGCGGCCTACCTGAACAGCCCATCGTCGATGTTCGGCCATACACTGCTGCGCATCGACCAGTCCACCACCCACAGCGACGACACCACGCTGCTGAGCTACGCGATCAACTTCGGCGCCTACATCGAAGGCAGCGACAACAGCATCCTGTACGCCTGGAAGGGCCTGATGGGCGGCTATCCAGGCCTGTTTGCGCTGATGCCGTACCAAGAGAAGCTGTCCGAGTACCGCAGCCTGGAAAACCGCGACCTGTGGGAGTACAAGCTGGACCTCACCCCGCAAGAGACCGGGCGCATGGTCGAGCATGTGTGGGAGCTCAAGCAGATCCAGTTCGATTACTTCTTCTTCGACGAGAACTGCTCATACCGCCTGCTGGAACTGCTGCAAGTAGCCCGGCCGAGCCTGGACCTGACCTCGCAGTTTCCGCTGACCGCCATCCCCACCGACACGGTCAAGGCGGTGCGCCAGTCTGGCCTGGTGGCCAGCGTCAACTACCGGCCTTCGCGCGAACGCGAACTGCTGGCCCGCGCCGAGCCTTTGACCCCCCACGAAAAGCAGCAGGTACTGGCGGTCAGCGCCGATACCGCGCAGCTGCAAAGCCCGGCCTTCACCGCCCTGCCGCGCGAGCGCCAGGCGCTGGTGCAGGACGCCGCCTACCGCCTGGAGCGTTACCGCGCCAACGGCCAGGAGCGCGACCCGGGCCAGGCCACGCGCAGCTTCGAGCTGCTGCGGGCGATCAACCGCAACCCCCCACCAGCGCTGGATATCGAGCGCCCCGGGCTGCCCGAAGATGGCCATGACTCACGCACCTGGCAGCTCGGCGTCGGCACGCGGGAAGACCGCGCCTACGCCGAGTACGGCCTGCGCATGGCCTATCACGACCTCAACGACAACGCCTACGGCTTCCCGCTGGGCGCGCAGATCGAGATCTTGCAGCTCAAAGTGCGCCAGTACGAAGGCAACGACTGGCAGGTACAGCGCCTGGACCTCGCCACCATTCGCTCCCTGACGCCGCGCAACGCGCTGCTCAAGCCCTGGTCATGGCAAGTGACCGGTGGCCTGGAGCGGGTGCCGGGCAAGCATGACGACGAGGTGCTGGTAAGCCATGTGAATGGCGGTGCCGGCGGTACCTGGCAACTGGCCGATGGCTTGCTGGGCTTCGCCCTGGGCACGGTACGCGTGGAGCACCACAACGACTTCGCCGAATTCATTTCCCCGGCGGCGGGCTTCAACGGCGGGCTGCTGTGGCGCAACGGGCTGGGCAACATGACGCTGGAGGCCAAGGGCGATTTCTTCACCAATGGCGAGGTGCGCCGCAGTGTAAGCCTGAACCAGCAATGGGAAATCAGCCGCAACCTGGGCCTGCGGCTAAGTGCATCGCGTGAGTTCAGCCACCTGGCGACGGCGCAGAACGAGGTGATGCTGGAGCTGAAGTGGTACCACTACTGACTCTTTGACACTGTTTTGACAGCCCACCGACAAACCGCCACCTAGACTCTCCCGCATCAACTGGAGGGTCTGGTGGCTATGTCGCGGTACTGGTTAGGCCTGTGCTTTGCCTTTTTGCTGTCTGGGTGCGCAACGACCCACGAACAGATGCTCGACCACGGTTACCCGCCCGCCTACGCCGATGGCTTCCAGGATGGCTGCAGCAGCGGCCGCCAGGCTGCCGGGCTGATGGTCGGCGACTTTCGCAAGGACGTGCCGCGCTACCTGCACAACCGCCAGTACGAAAGCGGCTGGGACGATGGTTTTCGCCAGTGTCACGCCCTGCAGAACAGCGAAGAGCAGCGTCAGTACCGCGACCGCTACTGGGACCAACGCGACCGTGACTGGGAGCAGGAGAAAGACCGCGGCGCTGCGCGGGCCTACCGCCACCCCTAGGTCGCAATCGGACATCCTTTGAAACCGGCGGCCTGCCATCATGGTCTTCAGCACAAGGAGGCCACCATGAGCCGAGCATTCGTCAACGAAGACCAGGCCGCCGCCCAGGCCGACCAGCCGGTAGAGCGGCGGGTCAGCGAGCAGCCCAACTACGTCACGGCCCTGGGCCTGGCGCAACTGCAGCAACGGGTGGCCGAACTCAACACATTGCGCAGCCAGCTGCAGGCCCAGGGCGAGCGTGCCGACAAGCAGCGCCTGGCCGATGCCGAGCGGGACCTGCGCTACTTCAGCGCCCGGGTGCAGAGTGCCCAGGTGGTGCCAGCCGCCACTTCGCGAAGCAAGGTACAGATTGGTAGCCGGGTGAGGTTTGTCGATGAACACGACCAGGCGCACGAGGTGCAGCTGGTTGGGGAAGATCAGGCCGATGCGGGGCGCGGGTTGATCAATTGGGGGTCGCCGCTGGGGCGGGCTTTGCTAGGCGCGGGGCTTGGGGATGAAGTGGTTTGGCGGCGGCCGGTAGGGGATCAGACGATCGAGGTGGTCGCCATCGAGGGTGAGGCGTGAGGCCGCCCCCACACCTGTAGGAGCGGCGGGCTGATGGGGCCGCAAAGCGGCCCCATCGGTTTTGGATCAGACCACGCCCTGCGCCAGCATGGCATCAGCCACTTTCACAAAGCCGGCGATGTTCGCGCCCTTGACGTAGTTGATCTTGCCGTCAGCCTCTTCACCGTAGTGAACACAGGCATGGTGAATCGACTGCATGATGTTGTGCAGCTTGCTGTCCACTTCACCGGCCGTCCACAGCAGGCGCATGGCGTTCTGCGACATCTCCAGGCCCGACACGGCCACGCCGCCGGCGTTGGACGCCTTGCCCGGGGCGTACAGGATGCCCGCGTCCAGGAAGATATCCACAGCCGCGAGGGTGGTCGGCATGTTGGCGCCTTCGGCCACGCAGAAGCAGCCATTGCGCAGCAGGGTGCGGGCGTCTTCGGTGTCCAGCTCGTTCTGCGTGGCGCACGGCAGGGCGATGTCGCACGGCAGGCTCCACGGGGTCTGGCCCTTGCGGAACTCTAGGCCGAACTCGCCCGCCAGGGTGCTGAGGCGGCCACGCTTGACGTTTTTCAGCTCCATCACGGCGTCCCACTGGGCGTCGCTCAGGCCCGCTTCGGCGTACAGAGTGCCCTCGGAATCGGACAGCGAGATGACCTTGCCGCCCAGGTCCATGACCTTGCGCGCGGCATACTGGGCCACGTTGCCCGAGCCGGAAATGGCCACGCGACGGCCATCGATGCGCAGGTCGCGGCGCTTGAGCATCTCCTCAGCGAAGTAGACGCAGCCGTAGCCGGTGGCCTCTGGGCGAATCAGGCTGCCGCCATAGGTCATGCCCTTGCCGGTCAGCACCGAGGTGAACTGGTTGGCCAGGCGCTTGTACTGGCCGAACATGAAGCCGATCTCGCGGGCGCCCACGCCGATGTCACCGGCAGGCACGTCGACGTCGGCACCGATGTGGCGGTACAGCTCGCTCATGAAGGCCTGGCAGAAGCGCATCACTTCTGCATCGCTCTTGCCCTTCGGGTCGAAGTCCGAGCCGCCTTTGCCGCCACCCATGGGCAGCGAGGTCAGGGAGTTCTTGAACACCTGCTCGAAGGCCAGGAACTTGAGCACACTCAGGTTGACCGAAGGGTGGAAGCGCAGGCCTCCCTTGTACGGGCCGATGGCGCTGCTCATCTGGATGCGGTAGCCGCGGTTGACCTGGACCTTGCCCTGGTCATCGACCCAAGAAACGCGAAACAGCACCGCGCGCTCGGGTTCGACCATGCGCTCCAGGATACCGGCCTGCAGGTAATGGGGGTTGGCTTCGAGGAACGGCCAGAGGGTGCGCAAGACTTCTTCCACTGCCTGGTGGAACTCGGGCTGGGCAGGATCGCGTTGCTTGAGGCGCGCGAGGAAATTATCGACAGATTCGACCATGGTAGAC
>NZ_JANIAG010000210.1:0-8128 GCF_028682155.1 Pseudomonas sp. 39004 | reverse complement strand
AAAGCGCCCCCGTTTTTCGACATTAACCGTTTTATCTAGGAGCGCTCTAATGGCTGTTGGTCTTGGTCCTTTGCCCACCCTGCACCCGGTTCCGGGTTTTGAACTCGGCATCGCTTCTGCCGGCATCAAGCGCCCTGGGCGCAAGGATGTGGTGGTCATGCGCTGTGCCGAAGGCTCCAGCGTCGCTGGCGTGTTCACCCTCAACGCCTTTTGCGCCGCTCCGGTTATCCTCTCCAAGCAGCGCGTTCAGGGCACTGTGCGTTACCTGTTGACCAACACCGGCAACGCCAACGCCGGCACCGGTGCACCGGGCCTGGCCGCTGCCGAGCGTACCTGCGCCAAGCTCGCCGAGCTGACCGGCGTGCCGGCCGAGTCGGTACTGCCATTTTCCACCGGTGTGATCGGCGAGCCGCTGCCGGTCGAGAAGATCGAAGGCGCCCTGCAGGCCGCCCTGGACGACCTGTCGGAAAACAACTGGGCTGAAGCCGCCACCGGCATCATGACCACCGACACCCTGCCCAAGGGTGCCAGCCGCCAGTTCCAGCACGATGGCGTGACCATTACCGTTACCGGCATCAGCAAAGGCGCCGGCATGATCCGCCCGAACATGGCCACCATGCTCGGCTACATCGCCACCGACGCCAAGGTCGCACCCCAGGTGCTCAAGGACCTGATGCTCGATGGCGCCAACAAGTCGTTCAACCGCATCACCATCGATGGCGACACCTCGACCAACGACTGCTGCATGCTGATCGCCACCGGCAAGGCCAACCTGCCGGAAGTCACCGAAGCCAGCGGTGCGCTGTTCGAAGCCCTGAAAAAGGCCGTATTCGAAGTGTGCATGGACGTGGCCCAGGCCATCGTCCGTGACGGCGAGGGCGCCACCAAGTTCGTCACCGTGCAGGTCAACGGCGGGGGTAACCACCAGGAATGCCTGGACGTCGGTTACGCCGTGGCTCACTCGCCGCTGATCAAGACCGCGCTGTTCGCCTCCGACCCCAACTGGGGCCGCATCCTGGCGGCCGTTGGCCGTGCCGGCGTGCCGGCGCTGGATGTCAGCCTGATCGACGTCTACCTGGACAACGTCTGCATCGCCAGCCAGGGCGGCCGTAGCCCTAGCTATACCGAGGCACAGGGTTCGGCGGTAATGGCCCAGGAAGAGATCACCATCCGCATCGAGCTGGGCCGCGGTGCGTGCAGCGAAACCATCTGGACCACCGACCTGTCCCACGAGTACGTGAAGATCAACGCCGAATACCGCACCTGATGCATGTGGGGCCGCATGCGGCCCCATAACCCCAGACAAATGGAGCCGAACCATGAGCTACCACCTGATCATCGGCGACAAGTTGCATTCCTCCTGGTCGCTACGCGGCGCCCTGGCCCTTGAGCTGGCTGGCGTTGCCTACGAAGAAACCCTGATCAAACTCAACCAGCCCGACACCCGCCAACGCCTGCTCGCTTACTCGGCCACCGGCAAGGTGCCGTTGCTCAAGACCGAGCACGGTGTGATCGCCGACTCGCTGGCCATCGCCGAATACCTCAACGAACGCCACCCAGAGGCCCAGCTGTGGCCTGCCGACGTGGCTGCCCGTGCTCAGGCTCGTTCGGCCTGCGCGCAGATGCACAGTGGCTTCTTCGCCCTGCGCGGGGCGATGCCGTTCGACCTGGCCCGTGATGAAGCCCTGGAGAACGTGCCGCTGGACGTGCAGGTCGATATCGACCGTATCGTCGCGCTGTGGTCCGAGTGCCGCTTGGTAGCCAAAGACAGTGGGCCGTTCCTGTTCGGCAAGCCGACTCTCGCTGACGCCTACTTCGCCCCGGTGGCTGTGCGCTTGCGCACCTACCGCGTTGAGGTGCCGGCAGAGGCGGCAACGTACATCGAGACCATTTACCAGTGGCCGGCCTTCAAGGCCTGGCAACAGGCTGGCCTGGCGGAGCGCGCAGGGTGAAACGCATTCATGTAGTGGCCGCAGTGATCCGCGGCGCCGATGGCCGCATTCTTATCGCGCGACGGGCTGATACCCAACACCAGGGCGGCCTATGGGAATTCCCGGGCGGCAAGGTGGAAGAGGGCGAGAGCGTCGAAGCGGCGCTGGCCCGCGAGCTTCGTGAGGAGCTGGGTATCGAAGTGACCCGTTCACGGGCGCTGATCAAGGTCAGCCACGATTACCCGGACAAACAGGTGTTGCTGGATGTTCGCGAGGTCGAGGCATTCACCGGCGAGCCCCATGGTGCCGAGGGCCAGCCGTTGGCCTGGGTAACACCACGCGAACTGCCGCAGTACGACTTCCCCGAGGCCAACAAGCCGATTGTCGCCGCCGCGCGCCTGCCGGACCAGTATCTGATCACCCCCGATGGCCTTGAAGTGCCTGAGATGCTCAAGGGCATCCAGAAGGCGGTCGCCAGCGGCATACGCCTGATTCAGTTGCGTGCGCCGGACATGTACGACCCCAAGTACCGCGACGTGGCGGTGGATGCGGTCGGCTTGTGTGGCGGCAAGGCCCAACTGATGCTCAAGGGGCCGCTGGAGTGGCTGGGCGATTTCCCATCTGCGGGTTGGCACCTGACGGCCGCGCAGCTGCGCAAGTATGCGGCCAAGGGGCGGCCATTCCCTGAGCACCGTTGGTTGGCGGCGTCCTGCCACAGTGCAGAAGAGCTGGCGCTGGCGGAACAGATGGGGGTCGACTTCGTCACCCTGTCGCCGGTGCAGGCGACGCAGACGCATCCTGAGGCCGTGCCGCTGGGCTGGGATGAGGCGCAACGGCTGGTTGCGGGCTTCAGCCGGCCGGTGTTCTTGCTGGGTGGGGTCGGGCCGGGTGAGCGTGAGCGCGCTTGGGAACTCGGTGCACAAGGCGTTGCCGGGATTCGGGCGTTCTGGCCTGAGATTTGAGTCGCCAGTACTGGGGCCGCTTTGCGGCCCATTCGCGGGGCAAGCCCGCTCCCACACGAGGATAGCGCAGTACCTGTGGGAGTGGGCTTGCCCCGCCCTGGCACTCTCAGCCTTGAGGCTTTTCTGCGGGTTGCCACAGCACCTCGGCAACCCCCTGCCGGCGGCCAATGATCCGCGCGGCTACGAACAATAGATCCGACAGCCGATTGATATACGCCAACGCCACCCCTTCCAGCGGTTCCACCGCGTTCAGCTGCTGGCAGCGGCGCTCTGCGCTGCGCGCCAGGCAACGACACACATGCGCGTGCGCCACCAGTGCCGAGCCACTGGGCAGGATGAAGTTCTTCAACGGCCCCAGCTCCTCGTTCCATACATCGATTGCCGCTTCCAGCCGCTGCACTTCGGCCAAGTTCAACGCTTGGTAACTGGGCATCGCCAGTTCGCCACCGAGGTCGAACAAGCGGTGCTGACAAGGCGCCAGCACCTCGCTGACCTCAGCCAGCCCTTGCTCGGCCAGCCCTGCCAGCAGCAGCCCGAGCTGGCTGTTGAGGCTGTCCACCTCGCCAATCGCTTCGATGCGTGGGTGGTCCTTGGGCACCCGACGGCCGTCGCCCAGGCCGGTTTCGCCTTGGTCGCCAGTGCGGGTGTAGATCTTCGACAGGCGGTAGCCCATGTCATGCCTCCGTGGTGTTCGGTGCCGTCGCTGCCGGCTGGCCGAGGGGCAGGCGCAGGGTGAAGCATGTGCCCTGGCCGGGCGTGGACTGCACCTCCATCTGCCCCTTGTGGTTGTTGGTGATGATGAAATACGAGACCGAAAGGCCCAGGCCGGTGCCTTGGCCGATCTCCTTGGTGGTGAAAAACGGCTCGAAGGTGCGCTTGCGCACGGCTTCGGGCATGCCCACGCCGTTGTCCTCGACCTGGATTTCGGCCCAGGGCGGGTTGAGCCGGGTGCGCAGGGTGATGCGCCCAGGCTCGCTGGGTTGCGGGCGCAGGTGAATGGCCTGGGCGGCGTTTTTCAGCAGGTTGAGCAGCACCTGTTCCAGCTCGTTCGCGGTGCACGGCACCGGCCCGAGGTGTGGGTCGAACTGGCGCACGATGGCCTGGCCCTTGAAGTCGAAGCCGATGGCCAGGTCGAAGTCGTTGCTGGCGATCTCCAAGGCCTGGTCGATCAGTGCCGGCAGGTCGCAAGGTGCCAGCTGGCGATTGCTGCGGCGGCTGAAACTGAGCATGTGGGTGACGATCTTGGCGGCCCGCGCACCGGCCTGCTGAATCCCGTCGAGCAACTGCGGCACTTCGCGGCTGTCCAGGTAGCGGTTGACGGTGGGCAGGTCGATGCCGAGCTCTTCGGCTTGTTCCTGGTTGCGCGGTAACTCCGGGGACAGGCGGCGGCGGATATTCTGCACATTATGCAAAATGGCCCCCAGCGGGTTGTTGATCTCGTGAGCCATGCCAGCGGCCAGGCCACCTACCGAGAGCATCTTCTCTGACTGCACCATCATCTCCTCCAGGGACAGGCGCTGGGTGATGTCGTCGATCCGGATCACCACGCCGCGGCCGCCACCGCCCATCAGTGGATAGAAGGTCAGGGCGTAGTGGCGCAGTTCATCGCCCTTGGGCCAGGTGACGCGCTCGATTTTCGCTACCCGGTGTTTTTCCACGGTTTCCTTGAGCTGCGGCAAGAATGGCTTGAGCGGCTCGAAGGCGATGAAGATCGGCTGGTTCAGGGCCTCGTCCAGCGGTGTCCCGGAGAGCACGGTAGCCTCGTGGTTCCACTGGGTGACGTAGAGCTGCTCGTCGAGGGCGATCAGGGCCGAGGGCATGGAGTCGATGATGCTGTTGAGGTAATTCTGGAAGCCTGTGAGTTTTTTCTCGATCTTGCTGCGCACCTGGACTTCCAGCTCCAGCTTGCGGTTGGTATGGCGGGTTTCTTCGGCCAGGCCCTGGGCCTGGTCGTAGGCGGTCTGGAATTCATCGCGGGTGCGCTTGAGCTGCTGCTCGCGGGCTTCGATGCGCGAGAGCATGGTATTGAACGCCTCGGCCAGGCTGCCGATTTCGTCGTCGTTGCCGCGCCGGGCACGCAGGGCGTAGCTCTCTTCGCGGGTGACCTGGCGGCTGAGTTCTTCGAGCTGGTTGATCGGCTGGGTGATCAAGCGCTTGATTTGCCGGGCCACGACGATCCACAGCAGGATGCTGAACACCAGGATGCCCAGGCTGGCGCTGAGCGTGCCGGTGTAGAAGGCGGTGGGCAGTTCGCTGCTGGCCACCAGCAGCAGGTGTGCGGGTGGGTTGGCGTCGCGTGGGATGCGGATCAGCTGCGTGCTGCGAAACTCCATCAGGCGCCAGCCGTCGATGTCGCGAAAGCGCCTGGGCAGCGCCAACGGTTCGCCGTGCTGGAGTTGTGCCAGCATGCGGCCATCGCCGCCGTACACCGCCGCCGCGCGTAATGGCGTGTAGCTGTCCAGCTCCTTGAGCAAGGCGCTGGCGGTGTCCGGGGTGTCGCCTGCCCGGGTCGCCAGCTGTGGGTTGGACACCAGCCGGCCGATGGTCTGCAGGGCCTGGGGCGCCATGCTTTCCTGGGTGATCCAGTAGGCGGCGCTGATGAAGGTCAGGTTGGCCACCAGCAGAATGGTCACCAGCAGCACCAGCAGGGCCGCCAGCAGCTTTTGCCCGACCGGGAGGTTTTCCAGGCGTTGGCGCAGGGTCATGGGCAAGGCAATGTCCGTCTCCGGTTGAAAGGGCCAGCGTCAGGCGCTGGGCAAGCCACGTGCCTGCAGGTTATCGACCAGGCGCCGGTGCAGGCGTTCCAGCTGCGGGAGCTGCAGGCCATGACGATCGGCGGCGCGGCAGGCGTGGCCGAGCAGGTAATGGACCTCGGTTCGCCGCCCGGCTCGCACGTCCTGGTACATGGAAGAGTAGTTGGCGGCGGTGGCGAGGATCACCCGTTGCACTTCTTCGTCCAGGTCCTCGGCAGCCTGGGGTTGGCCACAGCGACGCAGCAGTTCGGCCAGCTCGTCGCACAGGGCAGTCACTTCGCCCAGGTGCTCCAGCAGGCCGCCGTTGCGGCACTCGTGCAGCACGGTCAGTGGGTTGATCGCGCAATTTAGCGCCAGCTTGCGCCACAGGCGGGGGAGGATATCCACGGTCCATTCGGCCGGGATGCCGGCGTCGTGCAGGTCATCGAACCATTCCGGGAGCGCCGGCGTCAGCGGGTCACCCAGCCAGTTGAAGCCATGGCCGGCGAAGCGCACTTGCCAGTCGTCCTCGCGAAAAGCCCCTTCGGTACTGGAGGCGAAGATGCAGCGGGCATGGGGGACCTGGTCGGCGACTTCGTCCTGGCTGCCGAGGCCGTTCTGCAGCAGCACCAGCTCGGCGCCGTCGGCCAGCCTGGGCGCCAGGCGCGCGATGGCCGGTGCGGCGTCATACGCCTTGCAGGCCACCAGCAGCCGGTGGATCGGGCCGTCGCCCTCGGCGGTTTCGGCGGGGATCGCGTAGTGGTTGGCGGTGTCCTGTTCGTGCAACGTCAGGCCGCCTACCTGCTGATAGGCCTGCAGCCGTTGCGCGTCGCGCAGAATCAAGCGTACCGCCTTGCCCGCGCGCGCCAGGCGGCAAGCCCAGAGGCTGCCCAGGCTACCCGCGCCGAGAATATGCCAGGTGCTGCTCATATGCGTTTCGCAACCCGTTATAATGAGTCCGCATTTTAACCGTCTAACTCAGCGTGCTCCATCTTCAGGCCGAGCGCGCTTTTATTTTTGGAGAAAAACCATGCCTTCGTTCGACGTGGTATCGGAACTGGACAAGCACGAAGTGCAGAACGCTGTAGACAACGCCGTCAAGGAACTCGACCGCCGGTATGACCTCAAGGGCAAGGGCAACTTCGAGTTCAAGGACAAGGACCAGACCGTGCTGCTGACCGCCGAAGCCGAATTCCAGCTCGAGGCGATGATCGAGATCCTGCGCGGTGCGCTGGTCAAGCGCAAGATCGACGTCAAATGCCTGGAAACCAAGGACGCCTACCCGTCCGGCAAGGAAATGAAACAGGAAGCCAAATTCCGCGAGGGCATCGACAAGGAGCTGGCGAAGAAGATCGTCGCTCACATCAAGGATGCCAAGCTCAAGGTTCAGGCCGCCATCCAGGGTGAGCAGGTGCGTGTCACCGGCAAGAAGCGCGACGACCTGCAAGAGGCGATCGCCGCCCTGCGCGCCAAGGAATTCGACATGCCGCTGCAGTTCAACAACTTCCGCGATTGATCGGGGCGTTGCCAGGAACCTCGATGGCGCAATGATGTCCATGGGGGCCGTGGCCGCGGAAATGCCCGCGGCCAGTTTTACCGTGCACATGCCGTTCGGCATCAGGAGATGAACATGGATTTGAACGCTGAAGTCGATCAGCTGGTCCGCCAATCGCAGACCTGGATCCCCTTGATCATGGAATACGGCAGCCGGGTGTGCCTGGCGTTGCTGACCCTGGCTATCGGCTGGTGGATCGTCAACAAGCTCAGCGCGCGCCTGGGCAAGCTGGTCGGCCTGCGCAACGCCGACCTGGCGCTGCAGGGGTTCATCAGCACCCTGGCCAATATCATCCTGAAGATTCTGCTGTTCGTCAGCGTGGCGTCGATGATCGGCATCGAGACCACCTCCTTCGTTGCCGCTATCGGCGCCGCGGGCCTGGCCATCGGCCTGGCCTTGCAGGGCAGCCTGGCGAATTTCGCCGGCGGCGTGCTGATCTTGATGTTCCGCCCGTTCCGCATTGGTGACTGGATCGAGGCGCAGGGTGTCAGTGGCACCGTGGACAGCATCCAGATCTTCCACACCGTGCTGCGCACGGGTGACAACAAGACGGTGATCATGCCCAACGGCAGCTTGTCCAACGGCATCATCACCAACACCAACCGCCAGCCGACCCGCAAGGTGGTGTTCGACGTGGGCGTGGATTACGACGCCGACCTGCAAAAGGCGCGTAATGTGCTGCTGGAACTGGCCCAGGACCCACGTGTGCTGGCCGACCCGGCGCCGCAGGCAGTGATTTCGACGCTGGGCGACAGCTCGATCACCGTGTCGCTGCGCATCTGGACCAAGACCTCGGACTACTGGGATGTGATGTTCATGCTCAACGAGCATGCCCGTGACCGGTTGAAGGCCGAGGGTATCGACATTCCGTTTCCGCAGCGGGTGATTCGTGTGGTGCAGGAGACGGCTACGCAGTAAGCAACGCTTCAAGGCCGGGGCCGCTATGCG
>NZ_JANIAG010000021.1:0-48485 GCF_028682155.1 Pseudomonas sp. 39004 | reverse complement strand
GCTACTGGCCCAGGTCACGAACTGTTGCGACCCATGCAAACACAGTGCAGTGACTCTACGCCAACTCCCGAGAAAAAAACAAGCCCTTGCTCGTCTGGAAAAACGGGCTTTCGCCGATAGCCGAACAATTTGTCGGAGACGGCATGGCGCCTGGGCTGGCGCCATGTTCATTCGTTATTGAACAGGTTCGAAATCGAATATGACAAACCTGTTCAAACACTTCACGTCTTGCTTTCAGCCGCGGTAGTAACGTTGTGCCACGAAAGGCATTTTGCTGACTTTCAAGGCCACCTTCTTGCCGCGTACAAGTGCAAACAGTGGTGTGTCTAGTGCGGTATGTTCGCTGTCGATATAGCCCATTGCGACAGGGGCGCCCAGTGTTGGGCCAAAGCCACCGCTGCAAACTTCGCCCACTGGCTGGTCGGCTGCATCGACGATCGGTGCACCTTCACGTACCGGCGTGCGTTCCTGCGGCAGCAGGCCGACGCGCTTGCGTGCCACGCCCTGTTGCTGTTGCGCGAAGATCGCCTCGGCACCTGGGAAACCACCGGCGCGGGCACCGTCGGCGCGGCGCACTTTCGAGATGGCCCATAGCAGGCTGGCCTCGATCGGCGTGGTCGCGGTGTTCATGTCGTGGCCGTACAGGCACAGGCCGGCTTCCAGGCGTAGCGAGTCACGCGCCCCCAGGCCTATCGGTTGCACCTCTGGCTCGGCCAGCAGGCGTCGGGCCAGCGCCTCGGCGGCATGGGCCGGCACCGAGATCTCGTAACCGTCCTCACCGGTATAGCCGGAGCGGCTGACGTAGCAGTCTTCACCCAGCAAGGTCACCGGGCGGAACTGCATGAAGGTCATGCCGGCCACTTCCGGGGCCAGGCGCTCCAGCACCTTGACCGCAGCCGGCCCTTGCAGGGCCAGCAGGGCGCGGGCCTCGAACAGCGGCTCAATCTCGCAGCGGCTGCCGATGTGTTTTTGCAGGTGGGCCAGGTCCTGGTCCTTGCAGGCGGCGTTGACCACCAGGAACAGCACGTCGTCACCGAGGTTGGCGACCATCAGGTCGTCGAGGATGCCGCCTTGCTCGTTGGTGAACATGGCATAGCGCTGCGTGCCCACTGGCAGGTCGACGATATCCACCGGCACCAGGCTTTCCAGTGCCTGGGCCGCCTCGCTGCCGCGCAGGATGATCTGGCCCATGTGCGAGACGTCGAACAGGCCAGCCTGCTCACGCGTGTGCAGGTGCTCTTTGAGCACGCCCAGCGGGTACTGCACCGGCATGTCATAGCCGGCAAACGGCACCATGCGCGCCCCCAGTTCCAGGTGCAGGGCGTGCAGCGGGGTCTTGAGCAGTGTTTCGGACATCGGTGACTCCTTGGTGTTGTTATCGGGTCAACATTCGATGATGTTGACGGCCAGACCGCCGCGGGCGGTCTCCTTGTATTTGCTTTTCATGTCGGCGCCGGTCTGGCGCATGGTGCGGATGACCTTGTCGAGCGACACGAAGTGCTGCCCGTCGCCGCGCAAGGCCATGCGCACGGCGTTGATCGCCTTCACCGAGCCCATGGCGTTGCGCTCGATGCAGGGCACCTGGACCAGCCCGCCGATTGGGTCGCAGGTCAGGCCCAGGTTGTGTTCCATGCCGATCTCGGCGGCGTTCTCCACCTGTTGCACGGTACCGCCCATGACTTCGCACAGGGCCCCGGCAGCCATCGAGCAGGCCACGCCGACCTCGCCCTGGCAGCCGACTTCGGCACCCGAGATGGAGGCGTTTTCCTTATAGAGGATGCCGATTGCCGCTGCCGTGAGCAGAAAACGCACCACGCCGTCTTCACTGGCGCCTGGGACGAAGCGCATGTAGTAGTGCAGTACCGCCGGGACGATGCCCGCCGCACCGTTGGTCGGCGCGGTGACCACGCGCCCGCCGTAGGCATTTTCCTCGTTGACCGCAAGGGCATAGAGGTTCACCCAGTCCAGCACCGAGAGTGCATCACGCAGGCTGGCTTCCGGGTGCTGGCTGAGCTGGCGGTACAACGCCGGGGCCCGGCGCTTGACCTTGAGCCCGCCCGGCAGAATGCCCTCATGCCGGTAACCGGCCTCGACGCAATCCTGCATCACTTGCCAGATCCGCAGCAGACCGGCGCGGGTTTCGGCCTCGGGGCGCCAGGCCGCCTCATTGGCCAGCATCACCTGGCTCACCGACAGATGGTGTGCAGTGCAGTGCCCGAGCAATTGCTTGGCGGTTGTGAACGGGTAGGCGAGTACCGTGCTGTCCTCGACGATGCGGTCGTGCCCGGCGGCCTCTTCGTCGACCACGAAACCGCCGCCCACCGAGTAGTACTCGCGGCTGCGAATTTGCAAACCGGCACTGTCCAAGGCGCGGAAGATCATGCCGTTGGGGTGATAGGCCAGTGGCTTGCGGATCATCGCCAGGTGCTGTTTTTCGATGAAGTCGATTTCGTGCTCGCCGAGCAGGCGCAGGCGGCCGCTGTCACGGATCGCCTGCAGGCGGGCGGGGATGGATTCGGTGTCGACGGTATCGGGGTGCTCGCCTTCCAGGCCAAGCAATACTGCCTTGTCGCTGCCGTGGCCCTTGCCGGTGGCGCCGAGTGAGCCATACAGCTCGGCCTTGACGCTGACCGTGTCGGCCAGCAGGCCGTCGCGGCGCAGGCCTTCGGCGAAGCGTGCAGCGGCGCGCATGGGGCCGACCGTGTGGGAGCTGGAGGGGCCGATGCCGATCTTGAACAGGTCGAAGACGCTCAGTGACATGGTGTGCCTCCTTTTGAACTTTTTGGGGCCGCGCGGCGGCCCCAAAGTTCTACAGACCGCCTCAGGCGTCCTGATAGCTCTCGATCGACGGGCAGGCGCAGACCAGGTTACGGTCGCCGAACACGTTGTCGACCCGGCCGACCGGTGGCCAGTACTTGCTTTGCACCAGGCTCGGCAGCGGGTACACAGCCTGCTCGCGGCTGTAGCCATGGGCCCAATCGCCAACCAGTTCCGCTGCGGTGTGCGGGGCGTTTTTCAGCGGGTTGTCGTCCTTGTCCAGGCTGCCGTTTTCCACGGCACGAATTTCTTCGCGGATCTGGATCATCGCGTCGCAGAAGCGGTCCAGCTCTTCCTTGGCCTCGCTTTCGGTCGGCTCAATCATCAGCGTGCCGGCCACCGGGAAGGACATGGTCGGGGCGTGGAAGCCAAAGTCGATCAGGCGCTTGGCCACGTCGTCGACGCTGATGCCGCTGGTGTCCTTGAGCGGGCGCAGGTCGAGGATGCACTCGTGGGCGACCAGGCCATTGCCACCGGTGTACAGAACAGGATAGTGCTCTTCCAGGCGGCGGGCGATGTAATTGGCGTTGAGAATCGCCATTTGCGAGGCGCGCTTGAGGCCGGCACCGCCCATCATGCGGATGTACATCCAGGTGATCGGCAGGATGCTGGCGCTGCCGAACGGCGCGGCGCACACCGCGCCCTGCGGGTTCTCCAGCTGCGCATGGCCCGGCAGGAACGGCGCCAGGTGCGACTTGACGCCGATCGGGCCGACGCCCGGGCCGCCACCGCCGTGGGGGATGCAGAAGGTCTTGTGCAGGTTCAGGTGCGAAACGTCGCCGCCGAACTTGCCCGGGGCGCACAGGCCGACCATTGCGTTCATGTTGGCGCCGTCGATGTAAACCTGGCCGCCGTTGTCGTGGATGATCGCGCAGATTTCGCCAATCGCTTCCTCGAACACGCCGTGGGTCGACGGGTAGGTGATCATGATGGCGGCCAGGCGCTCGCGGTGTTCGATGGCCTTGGCCCGCAGGTCCTCGACATCGACGTTGCCACGGGCATCACAGGCGGTGACCACCACACGCATGCCCGCCATGTTGGCGGTCGCCGGGTTGGTGCCGTGGGCCGAGGACGGGATCAGGCAGATGTCGCGATGGGCCTCGCCGCGGCTGCGGTGGTAGGCGCGGATGGCCAGCAGGCCTGCGTACTCGCCCTGGGAGCCGGCGTTGGGTTGCAGCGACACCGCGTCGTAGCCGGTAGCGGCGCACAGCATGGCTTCCAGCTCGGTGGTCATCTGCAGGTAACCCTGGCTCTGTTCGGCCGGGGCGAACGGGTGCAGGTTGCCGAATTCGGCCCAGGTGACCGGGATCATTTCACTGGCAGCGTTGAGCTTCATGGTGCACGAACCCAGCGGGATCATGCTGCGGTCCAGCGCCAGGTCCTTGTCGGCCAGGCGGCGCAGGTAACGCATCAGCTCGGTTTCGCTGTGGTAGCGGTTGAACACCGGGTGTTCGAGGATCGCCGACTGGCGCAGCAGGCCGGCAGGCAGCAACGAGCCGGTGCTGGCGGCGAGGGTGGCGAAGTCGGGTTGCGGCTGGTCGCCGGCCAGCAGTTGCCACAGCGCTTCAACGTCCGCCTGGGCGGTGGTTTCGTCGAGCGACAGGCCGACATGGCCCGCATCGACCTGGCGCAGGTTGATGCGCTGGGTGCGGGCTTTTGCGTGCAGGCTGGCGGTGGATTGGCCGGTTGCCAGGGTCAGGGTATCGAACGCGCTCTGGCCGACCACCTGGATGCCCATGGCCTTGAGGCCGGCGGCGAGGATGGCGGTCAGTGCGTGGGTGCGTTGGGCGATGCGCTTGAGGCCCTCCGGGCCGTGGTACACGGCGAACATGCTGGCGATGTTGGCCAGCAGCACCTGGGCGGTGCAGATGTTGCTGGTGGCCTTTTCGCGGCGGATGTGCTGCTCGCGGGTTTGCATGGCCAGGCGCAGGGCGGTCTTGCCGAAGCGGTCGATCGACACGCCTACCAGGCGGCCCGGCATGTCGCGCTTGAAGGCATCACGGGTGGCGAAGTAGGCCGCGTGCGGGCCACCGAAGCCCAGTGGCACGCCGAAGCGCTGGGCGCTGCCGATGGCCACGTCGGCCTCGAACTCGCCCGGCGGGGTCAGCAGGGTCAGGGCCAGCAGGTCGGCCGCCACGGCCACCAGGGCGTTGGCCGCGTGCAGGCGCTGGACCAGTTCGCGGTAGTCGAACACTTCACCGTTGCTGGCCGGGTACTGCAGCAGTGCGCCGAAGAAGGCGCTGACATCGGTCAGTTCGCGTTCGTCGCCGACCACCACGTCGATGCCCAGCGGCTCGGCACGGGTGCGCAGCACGTCGAGGGTCTGCGGGTGGCAGTGTACCGACGCAAAGAACGCATGGCTGCCCTTGTTCTTCGACAGGCGTTTGCAGAAGGTCATGGCCTCGGCAGCGGCGGTGGCTTCGTCGAGCAGGGAGGCGTTGGCGATCGGCAGGCCGGTCAGGTCGCTGATCAAGGTCTGGAAGTTTAGCAGCGCTTCCAGGCGGCCTTGGGAAATCTCGGGCTGGTAAGGGGTGTAGGCGGTGTACCAGGCGGGGTTTTCCAGCAGGTTGCGCAGGATCGGTGCCGGGGTGTGGGTGTTGTAGTAACCCTGGCCGATGTAGTTCTTGAACAGCTGGTTGGTGCCGGCGATGGCTTTCAGCGCCGCGAGGGCGTCGGCTTCGCTCTGGCCATCTTCTGCGCCGAGCACGCTGGTGCCCTTGATGCTGTCGGGGATGACCGCAGCGGTCATTGCGTCCAGCGACTCGAAGCCCAGGGTGGCGAGCATGGCCTGTTCGTCAGCGGCGCGTGGGCCGATGTGGCGGGCGATGAATTCGTTGGCGGTGCCGAGGTTGATGGTCATGGTGTGGTTCCTCAGGCGTCGTCGTTGGCTTTGATCAGGCGGTCGTAGGCGTCCTGGTCGAGCAGGGCGGTCACTTCGCTCATGTCGGCCGGGATGAAGCGGAAGAACCAGCCTTCGCCCATCGGGTCTTCGTTGACCAGCTCAGGGCTGTCATTGAGCCCTTCGTTGACGGCGACCACTTCACCGGTCAGTGGCATGTACACGCCGCTGGCGGCCTTGACCGATTCGACGGTGGAGGCTTCGGTAGCTTTTTCGTAATGCTGCAGCTCCGGCAGTTGCACGAAAACCACATCGCCGAGGGCGTTCTGGGCGAAGGCGGTGATGCCCACGGTGACGCTGCCGTCGGCTTCGACGCGCAGCCATTCGTGATCTTCGGTGAAACGCAACTCGCTCATGGGAAATCCTCGAAAGCAGGGCGGTAGGCGTGGTTAGCCACGCACTTGTTGGATTTCCTGTAGCAAAAATGTGGCCAATAAAATAAAAAGCTTATAAATCAATGGCTTGATAAATAGTCGAAGGCGTGTTGAAAATAGGGATGGAATGAAATCGATACAGAACACCCACGGCCCAAATCGCTAGTCGCGGCAAACCCTTACAGATACACATCGGAGTTGGGGTGTATTGATTTCAATACGATGTATCGAAATCAATACATTCACATCATCCAAGCCTGTCGGGCTACACCTGGCTCAGGCTGGCGACGCTTGACGCTGTTGCAGGCGCACCGTCAGCATCCCCGACAGCGAGATCAGCCAGAGCACCAGGAACACGCCCGCGATCGCCAGGTTCGACGCCAAGGGCAGCGCACTGACGATGCCCGAAGCCAGCGACCCGAATACCAGCATCAGGCAGCCTTGCAGGCTGGCCGCCACCCCTGCGCGGTCGGGGAAGAGGGACATGGAGCGGGCCATGGCGTTGGAGAAGATAAAGCCCTGGCCGAACGCGACAAGCATGATGCCACCCAGGATGCTGACCAGGTTCAACCCAGCAGGCATGGCGGCGATGCTCAACACGCCGAGCAGGAACAGCAGCATGCCCGTCCACATCAACGTGGCCGCCTGGACCCTGCGGATCAACGCACGATTGACCAGCGTCCCGACCAGATAGCAACTGCCCACCGCCAGTGCCGTGGTGCCGAAGTATTGTGCGTCGTGGCCCAGCCGCTCCTGGACGATATGCGGGCCAATCACGTTCCACAGCAAAAACGCCGAGAAACTTGCGCCCAGTACGATTACCGACGAGCGAAAGCGCCCGTCAGCCAGGATGCACCGGTAGCCAACCAGGGTTTGCATGGCACTGCGACGGGCAGTGGCGGGCAGCGATTCCTTGAGCCCGGCCAAGACGAACGCCATCACGATCACGGCATAGACCGCATACAGGACGAAATTGTAGCGCCAGCCCAGGTAGACCTCGATCATGCCGCCCACATACGGTGCGATGACGGGCCCGAGGCCGAACGCCAGGCTCAGATAGATAATGGCCACATAGAAACGCGGGCCCTTGACGATATCGACCAGCAAGGCACGGGCAACCACTTGGCATGCACCAATCGCAAAACCTTGCAGTGCGCGGGCGACCAACAGCATTTCGATGGAGGTCGAGAAGGTGGCCAGCAGGCTGCCGCTGAGGAACAGCGCCAGGCCCAGGATAACCGCCGGCCGGCGCCCGCGCGCATCGGTCATGATGCCGAAAAATAGCTGGCCGATGGCATAGAACAGCAAGGTGATGGTGATGGTGTTCTGCATGAGCGACGGGCTGGCGCCCAGCTCATGTCCGATTGACGGCATGCTGGGCGCATACAGGTCGATGGCGATCCCCCCGACGCTATTGATCAGGGGAGCAAGGAACACGATGAAATTCTCGTAACGCTTGCTTGTGTTCATGGTTACCTCCAGTGCTCCGGGCACGGCCATGCCCGGAGCCAGATGTGGTCAGGCGGATGCCTGGCAGGTGAAATGCGGCTGGCTCAGGGCCAGGGCGGGGGCATTGCCCCAGGTACTCGGCGCAGATAGGCGCGAAGCCACCACCCGTGGTCCGTGGTCGTAGTAGTTGCCCCAGTTGACGCCAGGGTCCCTGAGCTTGTTGCGGTCGGCACCGCCCAGGTCCTCGAGGGTGTCTACGAGGGGGATCAGCAATTGCCGCACCTGTTCGGTGGCGGTCAGTACCACCAAGCCGAAATTTCGCAGGGCCAGTGTCTTGATCACGTTGTTGAGCAGGTACTTCCCGGCCCCACTGCCGCTATGAAACGAGGCGAACGCGCCAACTTCGGCAATGCGTGCCCGATCGATGTGGTAGCGCTCATCCAGGCTCTGATCCAGGTAGTACTCGCTGAACAGCTTGCCGGAATCGCCGTAGCTGATCCCCGCACAGGCATAGCCTGGTGCCCCACCGTTGGCGCCGGTCAGGCAGACGAACAGATCGGGCTGTGGCTCTGGCGTCGCGCCATAGTGCTTGAGGTAGTGGGCACGTACCGCTTCCTGCAGGCATCGGTAGCCAGATCGGCCTTTGTAGAAATTACGCACGATGTACATGGTGGCTTCCTCAGGCGTACATCTGGTCGATGAACCGGGCTTCGATCTCGGCCCTGCGTGGCCGCCCCGTGACCGTGTAGAACTGATCACGGAAGGTGGCGATGTCAGCGATGACGCGAATCTGCCTGACCCTGGCAAAGTCGGCGAGCCGGTGCTCCAGGCGCGCCATTTCCTGGCGGACCGAGTCTGCGCAGGCGCTGCTCAAGACGATGGCGCAGGGCTCGTCCTTGCCTTCACCCATGACGATCATGTCGTCTACCAGGGCGCTCTCCTTGTAGACGTTCTCGACCCACTCGGGCGAGATGTTGCGTGCGGTAGACAGGATGATCACGTGCTTCTTGCGGCCGGTGATGTACAGATAGCCGTCGCGAAATTCGGCGATATCGCCGGTATGCAGATAACCGTCGGACAGGTCGCAGGCTGTATCGTCGGCGTTGTAGTAACCGGCACAGAGGGTCGGCGTGCGGACCAGCAATTCACCGTCGACCAGCTTGGGTTCGATACCATCGAGCAAGGTGCCTGCCGACCCGATACGCCGTTGCGCCGGTGAGTTGAGCGAAATGATCGAAGAGTTCTCGCTCAGGCCATAGGCTTCGAACACCTGTACGCCGTGCGCCTCCAGGGCTTCCAGGACCGTCACCGGAATTTTCGCGCCGCCGGTGATGATGTGCGGGCGTTGTGGCCCGAACAGTTCCTCGACCGAGCAGTGCTCGAGCAGCAGGTTGGCCTCTTCCAGCAGCTTGGGCGGCAGGTACAGGAAGTTCGGCTGGTTGGGCGCAATCAGCTGCAGGTACTGCCGTGCGTTACCGCTGGCTGCGCCGTATTCGGTCATGCCTTTGGGCATGAGGGTCAACGTGCCGCCCGAAAGAATCGGGATGAACACCCCCAGCACCTGCTCGATCAGCAAACTCATGGGGACGATCGAGAAGTAGTGCAGCGGCTGTTGTGGCAGACGCTTCATCACGTTATCGACCAGCAGCCCGACTGCCTCGTCGCGGATCATCACCCCTTTGGGTTTGGAGGTGGTGCCCGACGTGTGGATGATCGAAACAATCCCGTCCGGGATGAGCTCGTCCTCCTGGCGCCACTCGTCACCGATGGTGTCGTGCATGAGTTGCGCGGGGATGAAGCACGCCTTGTCCGGCAGAATAGCGTGCAGGCGGCCGGCGGTTTGCTCATCGCTGACGAACACTGCCGC
The DNA here is from genome assembly GCF_028682155.1 of Pseudomonas sp. 39004. NCBI lineage: Bacteria > Pseudomonadati > Pseudomonadota > Gammaproteobacteria > Pseudomonadales > Pseudomonadaceae > Pseudomonas > Pseudomonas sp. 39004. The sequence continues at coordinate 39,079 of NZ_JANIAG010000021.1, read as the reverse complement.
CGCCTTGCCCAGCAGGCTGCCGATCTGGTCGTCGGAAAATTCGATGGGCACCGGTAGCAACACACCGCCCACTTTTTGAATCGCCAACAAGGTGTACACCCACTCGTAGCAAGAGCGCATGGCGATGCCAAACACTTTGCGTTCGCAGCGGCCAACCCGCCCCTCCAGTGCACTGGCCAGTCGCATCACGTCACGGCGCAATTCGTGCAAAGTGTAGGCGCGACCGTTCATTTCCTTGATCACTACGCGGTCTGGGGTGGCGGCCAGGTAGTCCTGCATTTTTTGGCTGATCATTGGCCGATACCTCCAATGCGATAGCTTTGCGCGCCGAATATGCGCCGAGAAGGGTCATCCAGGCGCCGGCGCCCGTGCATCACGCGCGTGTTGTCGATCACCACCAGGTCGCCCTTCTGCCAGAAGTGGCTATACGTATTGCGGGCGGTCACTTCTTTGATCTCGTCCCATATATCCAGGGCGATATCCTCGCCATCGGCCCAGGTGATAAGCGGCGGTTCATAGTTGACGCTGGGGCCGAGCATTGAATTGCAAAACGCTTGCTTGCCGCTGAAGCAACTGGTTTCAACCGCCGAGATAATCAGTTCGGACGCAATCAGGTTCTGATCGATGCGGCGATAGGTTTGGCCACTGACCTGTTGATTGACCTGGTGCAAGTGCTCGTCGGTAATGTCATCGATGGGCAGTTGCAGTTCAATGCTCAGAAAACGTTTTACATTGTTCCAGGGGATGCGCCGGCTGTAACGAATTTCACGGTTCTCAAAACACTTTCGGGTTTTCGCAGACAAGTCGAACAGTACCCGTTGGCCGTCGCACAGGGTCGTTTCAGAGCCCACTGCTGCAGGCTCCAGGCAGTAGAACCACTGCAGGTCGGGGTTGAATGGCAAGTTACCGTTCTCACGGTGCAGCCCCATTTCATTCACACCGGCCTCGATTTCTGCCGTGTTGGACGTAGCGGCTTTGCGGGCAGGGTCGAATGTCACGCGAGCGGAGTGCGCGCTGACGAACTCGTTGAAGTCCGGCAGTGTATCGGCAAAGTCGCGGTAGATAATGGCGCCACTGTGGGCGAGGTCTTCATAGAGTGTCGCACTGTTGATCGAATCGCCTACCCGCAGGGTGCGGTCGACGGCATAGATACATTCGAAACCGTAGCACGGTGTCGGTTGTCGATAGAACGGAAACACCGTGGATTGTACGTGCGCCAGCATGACTTATTCCTCCTTGAACTGTGGGTCAGGTAGATCATCGCTACCCGATAACCTCACAGTAAGTGAAAAGAACAAGCTGCTGGTTTTAAGAAATTTAAACGCCTTGGGAAAATTTAATAAAGCGGGGTCATCGTTCCGTCAACAGCGTTTGCGCCACCGCTTCGACCAGTGCGCGCAGGCTGGAAATATCCTTGCTGTCGCTGCGATCGCGCGACCAGATCATGTCGAGGGTGAAACTGGGGAAGCCCAGCGGCGGTGTGCAGACCTTCAGCCCAGGTGCGATGCGCAGGTGCGGCAACAGGCGTGCGGGCAGTGCCACCGTGGCTGGCACGGCGGCCACAATATTCACGCAGGCCTGATAACCATTGGCGCGCACCAGCACGTTGCGTGATCGGCCAACCTTGTCCAGCCAGCTGTCGACCATGTTCTTTTCCGATATCCACGGTGTCGGGAACACATGGGGCGAAGCACAGAACTCGTCCAGGCTCATGGCCTCTTCACTGGCCAGCATGCCTTGGCTGGTCACGCACACGAAATCATCACTGAGCACCGGTTGCCATTGCAGCTCGGGGTGCATCTGGTGATAGCCCGGGCCGAAGCCGATGGCAATGTCGATGTCGCCTGAAATCAGCCGGTCCACCGGCAGGTCACGGCTTAAGCGATCGAGGTGCAGCGAGGTATTGCCGTGTGTACGTGACAGTACCGCCAGCGCCTGCGGCAAGAAGGAAAGTTCGAAATACTCGGGCGCGCAGATGCGCCAGATCTTGCGCTGTGCTTGTGGCGAGGCGCTGCTGTCGTCCTCGGCGCAGCGGTTGACGGACTCGACCACCACGCGAAGGTACGGCGCAATCTTTTCCGCTTTGGTGGTGGGTTTCAGCACCCCTTGCGAAGACGAGAACAAGGTGTCGTCGAAGCACCCGCGCAGGCGCTTCAGGCAATAACTGACGGTGGGCTGGCTGATATTCATCAATTCGGCAGTCCGCTTGGCGCTGCGCAGTTCGAGCAGGTTGATGAATACCACGATGTCCTGCAGATCCAATTGCTTCAGGTAATTGCTGTGAAGCATGAAAATTCCTCCTGAATTTTCCAGTTCATTGCCTGGGCGCACCCTCACCTGGCAGATGAGCGAGCATTTGCTTCAACAGCTGTGCGAATAGTTCACGCTGCTCGGCGCTCAGGGGGGCCAATACCAGCTCCTGGATCTCAGTATGGGTAAGGACTGCCTTATCAATCAATGCCTTGCCCTGTGCTGTGAGGGCCACCTGGGAGCTGCGCTTGTCTTGATTGTCGGCAATGCGCTCGACCATCCCGGCGCTTTCCAGTCTCGTCAAGCGGTTGGTCATCGCGCCGGACGTTATCAGCAACGAGCGATACAGCTCGGTTGGCGTCAGGCGGTAGGGTGCCCCTGCACGGCGCAAGGTTGCCAGGACGTCGAATTCGCCCTCCTTGAAGCCATACTGCGCCAGGGCTTCTGCACGCATGCGCTCCAGGTGCTTGCTGATACGCGCCATTCGGCCAAAGATTTCCATGGAGGAAACATCCACGGAAGGCATCGCCTGCGCCCACTGCGCGACGACGAAATCGACATGATCGTTCATTGCTGCACTCATCGTTGAACCTGGAAATCTTTAACCAACGCACCTTCTGAACCCCCGCGCCTTTTAACAATCTTAACGTTAAGCTATCTTGGCGCGGTGAAGCTCAAGGATCAGGAGGCAGCATGGCTTTTTTCATACATGGACAGCATCGTCACTATTATCATGACACCGGCTCCGGCAGCCCTGTGCTCCTGCTGCATGGCTTTGCCAACAGCGGCAGGGCGTGGATGCCGCAGCTCAGCGCGCTGCTTGGCCTCGGGCATCGTGTCATCGTACCCGACCTGCTAGGGCACGGGGCATCCAGTGATGCTCCCGAAGGCATCACCGCCCGTGCCCAAGCCTTGGAAATGCTGGCGCTGCTGGACCACCTCGGGCTCGACAGCGTCCAGCTGATCGGCTTGTCCCTGGGCGGCATGGTGGCCCTTGAGATGGCCTGTCATGCACCGCACGCAGTAGAGAAACTGATCGTTGCCGGCACGTTCGCCAGCATGAACACTGCACATCGCAAAGGGCTGCTCAGCGAGTGGGCGGCCGCCTTGGGCAAGCAGGATGGTTGCCTGAAACGCTTCAAGTCGAGCTGGCCCGCATTGGTCGGTGCGGACTTCGCCGCCTCGCCCCGTGGTCAGCGGCTTTACCAGGCGTGGCACGCCCAGGCCGCGCAGTTACGGGCGCACAACCAGATCCGCTGGTGCGAGGGCATGAAGCAATACGACCTGACTGGCGATTTGCAACGTATTCAGGCCGCCACACTGGTACTCGCCGCAGAATTTGACCCGATCAGCCCGAGTGCCGAAGCCGAAGCCATCTGCAACAACATCGGTCACGCTCGCCTGGCCACCCTCGCGGGCGAAGGGCACGTATTCAACGTACCGCTCGCACAGGCATTCAACCAGGCAACCGGTGCGTTCCTGCAGGAGCCCCTCCATCATGACTGATACCCCCAACAAAGCCTGCGTCGGGTTGCTGGCGATACTGATCGGCTTGAACCTGCGCCCAGTCATGGCTGCCATCGGCCCTCTGCTGCAATTGCTGCAGCACGACCTGGGGCTGAGCAACACCCAAGCCGGCCTGCTGACGACCTTGCCGGTGATGATGATGGGCGTGTTCGCGTTGTCCGGCCCCTGGCTGCTGCGTCTGGTCGGTGAGACCACGGGCGTGGCTGCAGGCATTGTGCTGATTGCGTTGAGCTGCGCTGCACGCGCCTACGTCAGCACTGCCGAAGCGCTCATCGCCACAGCGGCACTGGGTGGTATCGGCATTGCGATCATTCAGGCGCTGATGCCGGCGTTCCTCAAGGGCAGCCATCCGCAAAGTGCTGGCATGCTGATGGGATTGTTCACCACCGGTATCATGGCGGGTGCTGCGTTGGCCGCCGCCACGGCAGCACCTGGCGCGGGCCTGTTCGGCTGGCAACTGTCGTTGGGCTACGCTGCCGTCCCGGCATTGGTCGCCCTGATCGTCTGGCTGCTGCTAGCGCGTAGGACCCCTGGCAGACAGGTGTCGGCCACATTGCCCTACCGTAGCGCGCGGGCCTGGTTGCTGTTGCTGTTCTTCGGCATTGGTACAGGTGCCTACACCTTGGTGCTGGCCTGGTTGCCGCCGTTCTACATCGAGTTGGGGTGGACAGCAGCCGAGGCGGGTTACCTGCTGGGGGCATTGACCGTCACCGAAGTGCTCGCCGGCTTGCTCGTATCATCCTTGATCCAGCGCTTTGCGGATCGCAGATACCCCTTGGTGTGGGTCATTTTGCTGTTGATAGCAGGGTTGGCCTGCCTGATGGTCGCGCCGGTAGCGTTGGCGGCCGTGGCCACCGTGTGTCTGGGCCTGGGCATTGGGGCGCTTTTTCCACTCTCGTTGATCGTTGCCATGGACCACGCGGATTCACCGGCCAAGGCCGGCGCGCTGTTGGCGTTCGTGCAAGGTGGTGGGTATCTGATTGCCGCCAGCATGCCACTGCTCGCCGGTATCGTGCGTGACCAGCTCAGCTCATTGCACTGGGCTTGGGCGGTGATGATGATTGGCGCCTTCGTACTGCTGGGGTTGAGCACACTGTTGCGTCCGCCGTTGCGGCAAAAAGAAGCCATGGTTCGTCAGGCTTGAATCGGCAAGGCTGACGCGCCTATTCCGGTTACCGAGCGTGTGTGCCAGTTCGGCCGCACGCATACCGCTGGCGGGTCTTTAAAGCGCGGTGAAGAAGGGCAATGCCAAATACACCTTGATCACGATCACGTTGATGATATCGATGAAGAACGCCCCCACCATCGGTACCACGAGAAAGGCTATATGCGAAGGGCCGTAACGTTGCGTCACGGCCTGCATATTGGCAATGGCGGTCGGCGTAGCGCCCAGGCCGAAACCACAGTGCCCCGCCGCCAATACTGCCGCGTCATAATTACTGCCCATGACCCTGAACGTAATGAAGATTGCAAACAAGGCCATGACCAGTGCTTGCATGGCCAGCAGCATAAAGAACGGAAACGCCAGTGCGGCCAGGTCCCATAATTTAAGCGACATCAGCGCAATGGCCAGAAACAGTGAAAGGCTGACATTGCCCAATACTGAAACTTCACGTTCGAACACGCGGTACGCGCCCAAAACTGAAAGCCCGTTGCGCAACACGACACCGACAAACAAGACGCAAACAAACGTGGGCAGTTCAAATGCAGTTCCCTTTAACAGGCCATTGAGCAACGAGCCTGCGAGTAAGCTGACGGCAATCAGCGCGAGGGTTTCGATAAAACTGAAAGAGGTGATCAGGCGCTCTTCGTTGGGTTGTTCAAAGCCCCTGGGTTGTTGTGGCTGCGCCTGCTCGATGCCGCTGGTATGAACACGCTTGACCAGCAGGCGGGCGACCGGGCCACCGATCAGGCCGCCCAGCACCAGGCCAAAGGTTGCAGCAGCCAGCGCCAGCTCGGAGGCCGAGGCCAGGCCATACTGCTCACTGAACGTCGCGCCCCAGGCGGCGCCTGTGCCATGGCCACCGGACAGGGTGACCGAGCCGGCCAGCAGGCCCATCAGCGGGTCGAGGCCCAATGCCGTGGCAAGCCCGATGCCCATGGCATTTTGTACCAGCAGAAGGCCGGTCACCACGAGCAGGAAGATGGCGACGACACGCCCACCCTTTTTCAGGCTGGCAAAGTCTGCGCTTAAACCAATGGTGGCGAAAAACGCTAGCATCAAGGGGGTTTGCAGGGAAGTATCGAACTGCACGTGAATATCAAAGTGCCGTAGCCCTAACAGGCAAAAGGCAACGACCAGGCCGCCGGCGACGGGCTCCGGTATATTGTAGGCGCGTAAGAAACCCACGCGTGCGACCAGGCCACGGCCTAATAACAATACTAAAGAAGCCGCTACCAAGGTGCCGTAAAAGTCGAGTTCAAACATCAGGGTGCTCTTTTATATCCACGGGCGAACACCCCTATTCTACGCAGTCACGCTGAGGTAAGTATTGGCACTGTGCGTAGGATAATTCCGAGGCGCGTGCTGATTTTTCAACAAATCTTATGATTTTCCCGATATGCCGTACTTGCGCAGCCGCTGTGCAATGGCGGTGTGTGAAGTTTGCAGCCTGCCGGCCAACTGCCGTGTCGACGGATAGCTGGCATACAAACGCTGCAACAGCTCCCGTTCGAAGTCCGCCACGGCCTGCTCCAGGCTCGCCACTTCGCCATCCTGGCCACGGGCCACCGAGGTGCCGGCGATGTCCAGGTCGCCAATGTCCACCAGGTTGCTCTCGCAAATGGCCGCCGCGCGGAAAATCACGTTCTGCAGTTGCCGCACGTTGCCTGGCCAAGGGTTGGCCAGCAGTGCCGAATGGGTGGCCGGGGTCAGGCGGCAAGCTGGGCGCTGAATCTGCGTGCAGGCCTGCTGCATGAAGAAATGCGCCAGCATCAGGATGTCCTGGCCACGGTCACGCAAGGGCGGCACTTGCAGGTTGAGCACGTTGAGGCGGTAGAACAAATCTTCACGGAAGGTGCCTTCGGCCACCATGTGCTCCAGGTCACGGTGGGTAGCGCTGATGATCCGCACATCCACCTTCACCTCACGGTCACCACCCACGCGGCGGAAGCTGCCGTCGCTGAGAAAACGCAACAATTTGGCCTGCAGGTACGGCGACATTTCGCCGATTTCGTCGAGAAACACCGTGCCTTGGTTGGCCAGCTCCATCAACCCGGGTTTGCCACCCCGTTGCGCGCCGGTAAAGGCGCCTGGGGCATAGCCGAACAGCTCGCTCTCGGCCAGGCTCTCGGGCAGCGCGGCGCAGTTCAGGGCCAGGAACGGCGCAGCGTGGCGGCTGCTGATGGCATGGCAGGCGCGGGCCACCAGCTCTTTGCCGGTGCCGGTCTCGCCGTGTACCAGCAAGGGCGCATCAAGGGCTGCAACGCGCAAGGCACGCGCCTTGAGGGTACGGATGGCCGGTGATTCGCCGAGCAGCGCGTCGAACCCTTCAGCATGGTCATGGTGCAACGCCGAAAGGCGTTCCCCCATGCGCGTAGGTGGGTACAGGGTCAGCAGGCCGCCAGCATTGGTGATGGGCGTGGCGTCGAGCAACAGGCTCTGGCCGTTGAGCTGCATTTCGCGCATCGGCAGGTGGAAATTGTTGTCCTGCAGGGCTTGCAGCAGGCCGTTGTCGCCGAACAGTTCGCCCACCGAGCGCCCGGCCGATTCGCGCCCGCACAGGGCAATCAGCGCCGGGTTGGCCAGCAACACCAGGCCTGCGCTGTCCACGGCCAGTACCGGGTCGCTCATGGCCGCGAGCAGGGCATCGAGCTGCAGGTGGCGGCGTTGGCCCGGGAGGATGTCGACCACATCCACCGACTGCACGCCTTGCACGTCGAACAAAGCGTCGTGCAGCTCTTCGAGCACGGCGGGGCTGAGGGTCGGGGCGTCGATGTAGACGTTCGGCGGGACCATCTCCACGGCGTCCAGGTTGAGGTGGCGGGCACCGAGCAGGGCGAGGACTTCCTGGGTGATGCCGACGCGGTCGATGAAGCTGACGTGGATGCGCATGGGGAGGCGGTTGGTCATGGCCGGGGAGGGCCGTAGTATGCCTTGATAGGTGGGCTTGGCCCAACACTGCCGGGGCTGCACAGCAGCCCCAGTTCATTGTTACTCCAGATGTTCAGGCTTGATCGGGTCGCCCGACTTCACCTCGAGTTTTTCGCGAATATCGCTGAACATGAAGTCATAGATCTTGTGCGGCGACCCCAGGTTCTCGAATTTCTTCGGTGGGGCCAGGTAGGACTGGGCCTTGCGGGTCAGCAGCATGAGGAAACTGGGCAGCACCTGGTCCTTGGGCAGGAAGAACTTCTCGTCCACCGTCTTGCCTTCGATGCTGCCATGCATGTGGAACTGAATGCCTCTGCCTTCCTTGGGATCCGACGCTGCCTCGTATTCGATGTTCAGGTCATAGCTGTGGTCATTGGTGTTCAGCGCGCTGCGCTCGATGTGTACATGACCAGGGTGGTACTGGGCCATGGCAAGCTCCTTTGGAAGGTCGAAAATGGCGGGCGCCAGGCGCCCGCCCACTGCATTCAACGGTAGCTGATCCCAGGCGTGGCGGTGGAAACCCGAGTGCCGGCGGTGCCTTTGACGATGTCCTCGATGTTTTCCAGCGAGCTGATCACCGCCACTTTGCCGGTGTTACGGGCAAAGTCACTGGCCGCTTGCACCTTTGGCCCCATGGAGCCGGCGGCGAAGCCCAGGCGTTCGAGTTCGTCAGGGTGGGCCTGGGCAATGGCCTTTTGCGTGGGCTTGCCCCAGTCAATGTAGGCCGCATCGACGTCGGTGGCGATGATCAGAAGGTCGGCTTCCAATTGCTCGGCCAGCAGGGCAGAGCACAGGTCCTTGTCGATGACTGCTTCGATGCCTTTGAGCTTGCGGTTTTCATCGTACATGGTGGGGATGCCACCGCCGCCGGCGCAAATCACGATGCTGCTCTTTTCCAGCAGCCACTTGATCGGGCGGATCTCGAAGATGCGCTTGGGTTTGGGGCTGGCCACCACGCGGCGGTACTTGTCGCCGTCGGGCTTGACCACCCAGCCTTTTTCCTTGGCCAGGCGCTCGGCCTCTTCCTTGCTGTAGACCGGGCCGATGAACTTGGTCGGGTCTTTGAAGGCGGGGTCGTTGGCGTCCACTTCAACCTGGGTGAGCAGTGTGGCGAACGGCACTTCGAACGCCAGCAGGTTGCCCAGCTCCTGTTCGATCATGTAGCCGATCATGCCTTCGGTCTCGGCGCCGAGCACGTCCAGCGGGTAGGCTTCGTCCGGCTTGTAAGACAGCGCCTGCAGCGACAGCAGGCCTACCTGCGGGCCGTTGCCGTGGGCGATGACCAGCTCGTTGCCGGGGTGGATCTTGGCGATCTGCTCGGTGGCGGTGCGGATATTGGCGCGCTGGTTGTCAGCGGTCATGGGCTCGCCGCGACGCAGCAGGGCGTTGCCGCCCAATGCAACAACGATACGCATGGGGAATGTCCTTGTGTGGATGGCTTCAAGCTTCAAGTTTCAAGCTTCAAGCTGCAAGATAAGGCGGGTCGGAGTTATGAGCCGCCTTTCTTGTGGCTTGGAGCTTGCGGCTTGTAGCTACTAGCTTTTAAAGGTCAGCCAGGGTCGACACCAGGATCGCCTTGATCGTGTGCATGCGGTTTTCCGCTTGCTCGAAGGCGATGCAGGCCGGTGACTCGAACACGTCATCGGTCACTTCGATACCGTTGGCCAGGTCCGGGTACTGTTCGGCAATCTGCTTGCCGACCTTGGTGTCGGAGTTGTGGAAGGCCGGCAGGCAGTGCATGAATTTGGTGCGCGGGTTGCCGGTAGACTTCATCAGCTCGGCATTCACCTGGTAAGGCTTGAGCTGCTTGATGCGTTCGCCCCAGGCTTCGATCGGCTCGCCCATCGATACCCACACGTCGGTGTGCACGAAGTCCACGCCCTTGACCGCAGCTTTCGGGTCTTCGGTCAGGGTGATGCGGGCGCCGCTTTCTTCAGCGTACTTTTTGCAACGTTCGACCAGGTCGTCATGCGGCCACAGCGCCTTCGGCGCGGCAATGCGCACGTCCATGCCAAGCTTGGCACCGATCAGCAGCAGCGAGTTGCCCATGTTGTTGCGGGCATCGCCCAGGTAGGCGTAGCTGATGTCGTGCAGTGGCTTGTCGCTATGCTCGCGCATGGTCAGCACGTCGGCGATCATCTGGGTCGGGTGGTATTCGTCGGTCAACCCGTTGAACACTGGCACGCCGGCGAACTTCGCCAGTTCTTCGACGATTTCCTGCTTGAAGCCACGGTACTCGATGGCATCGTACATGCGCCCGAGTACGCGGGCGGTGTCCTTCATGCTTTCCTTGTGGCCGATCTGCGAGGAGTTGGGGTCGATGTAGGTGACGTTGGCGCCCTGGTCATAAGCCGCGACTTCGAAGGCGCAGCGGGTGCGGGTCGAGGTCTTCTCGAAGATCAGGGCAATGTTGTTGCCCTTCAGGTGCTGCTGTTCGGTACCGGTGTACTTGGCGCGCTTGAGGTCGCGGGACAGGTCCAGCAGGTAGCGCAGCTCGCGCGTGGTGTGATGTTCGAGGCTGAGCAGGTTGCGGTTGTGAATATTGAACGCCATGACGGTGTCTCCTTGAATTCGGTGAGGTGCCCGGCCGCAGTCTTGTGGAGGCGGCCGGGTGTGATGGTCGTTAGTAGTCGAGCGGGTCGCGCACGATCGGGCAGGTCATGCAGTGGCCGCCGCCACGGCCCCGGCCAAGTTCGCCGGCGCTGATGGTGATGACCTCGATACCGGCCTTGCGCAGCAGGGTGTTGGTGTAGGTGTTGCGGTCGTAGCCGATGACCACGCCGGGCTCCACGGCCACCACGTTGTTGCCGTCATCCCACTGCTCGCGTTCGGCGGCAAAGCTGTTGCCACCGGTTTCGACCACACGCAGCTTGACGCCCAGTTGTTCGCCGACCACGTCGAGGAACGACTTGTTCTCGCGACGCACGTCCATGCCATAAGGCTTGCTTTCGTCGGGGCGGATGATGAACGGCACGATCTCTTTCACCACTTCCGGGAAGACCGTGACCAGGTCGCGGTCGCAGAAGCTGAACACGGTGTCCAGGTGCATCGCGGCGCGCGACTTCGGCAGGCCGGCGACGATGACTTTTTCCACCGCGCCTTTGGCGAACAGGTTCTGCGCCAATTGGCCGATGGCCTGGCGCGAGGTGCGCTCGCCCATACCGATCAGCACGATGCCCTTGCCGATTGGCATCACGTCACCGCCTTCGAGGGTGGCGTTGCCGTGCTGTTTGTCCGGGTCGCCGTACCAGACCTGGAAGTCGGCACCGGTGAACTCCTTGTGGAACTTGTAGATGGCGGTGGTCAGCAGGGTTTCCTGGCGTCGCGCCGGCCAGTACATCGGGTTGAGCGTGACGCCGCCGTAGATCCAGCAGGTGGTGTCACGGGTGAACTGGGTGTTGGGCAGTGGTGGCAGAATGAAGCTGGAGTGGCCCAGGTAGTCGTTGTACATCTTGACCACATCGGCGCCTTCGCTCTGCGGCAGGTCCTGGCCTGCCACGCCGCCGATCAGGAACTCGGCCAGATGGCGTGGCTCAAGGCCTTCGAGCCAGCTGCGCACTTCGTTGGTCAGGCCTACGCCGACGGTGTCAGGGGTGATCTTGCGGTCGAGGATCCACTTCAGGGCCTCTTTGTCCTGCACGATGTCGGTCAGCAGGTTGTGCATTTCCAGCACATCGACGCCGCGCTCGCGCATCTTGGTGACGAAGTCGAAATGGTCGCGCTTGGCCTGGTCGACCCAGATCACATCGTCGAACAGCAGCTCATCGCAGTTGCTCGGGGTCAGGCGCTTGTGCGCCAGGCCTGGGGAGCAGACCATCACTTTGCGCAGTTTGCCGGCTTCGGAGTGGACACCGTACTTCTGTTTTTCAGCGGACATTGTTCATTCCTCCATGTGTGCGAAGACGTGGGTCAAAGGGTCAGGAAGCCGTCGTACAGGCCATAGGCAGCCACCAGGGCGCCGACGACCACGGCCGCGAAGATCAGTTTTTCCACGTTGGTGAAGATAGGTTGGCCAACCTCGCGCTTGGCCTTGGCGAACAGGATGGCCCCCGGGGCATACAGCAGAGCCGAGAGCAGCAGGTATTTCACGCCGCCGGCGTACAGCAGCCAGATGGCGTACAGCAGAGCGATGGCGCCGATGAACAGGTCCTTCTTGCGTTCGGCCAAGGCTTGCTCGTAGGTTTCGTTGCGCAGTGCCAACAGGAATGCATACGCCGCCGACCACAGGTAAGGCACCAGGATCATCGAGGTGGCGAGGTAGATCAGCGACAGGTAGGTACTGCTGGAGAACAGCGTGATGACCAGGAAGATCTGCACCATAGCGTTGGTCAGCCACAGGGCGTTGGCCGGCACCTGATTGGCGTTTTCGCGGCGCAGGAACTCCGGCATGGTGTGGTCTTTGGCGGCGGCGAACATGATCTCGGCGCACAGCAGCACCCACGACAGCAGGGCCCCGAGCAGCGAGATGATCAAGCCGACGCTGATCAGCACCGCACCCCAGTGGCCGACCACATGTTCAAGCACGGCGGCCATCGACGGGTTCTGCAGTTTGGCCAGTTCCGGTTGGGTCATGATGCCCAGCGACAGCACGTTGACCAGCACCAGGAACAGCAGCACGGTGACGAAGCCGATGACGGTGGCCTTGCCCACGTCAGCGCGTTTTTCCGCCCGTGACGAGAAGATGCTCGCGCCCTCGATGCCGATGAACACCCAGACGGTGACCAGCATCATGTTGCGCACCTGGTTCATCACGCTGCCCAGCTCCGGTGTGCCCAGGCCCCAGATGTCGGCGGTGAACACGTCGAGTTTGAAGGCGAACAGGCAGATCAGGGTGAACAGCACCAGCGGCACGATCTTGGCCACGGTGGTGACCAGGTTGATGAACGCCGCTTCCTTGATACCGCGCAGGACCAGGAAGTGTACGGCCCAGAGCAGGATCGAAGCGCCGATGATCGCGGCGGGGGTGTTGCCCTCACCGAAGATCGGGAAGAAGTAACCGAGGGTGCTGAACAGCAGCACGAAGTAACCGACGTTGCCCAACCAGGCACTGATCCAGTAACCCCAGGCTGAAGAGAAGCCCATGTAGTCACCAAAACCGGCCTTGGCGTAGGCGTAAACGCCGCCGTCCAGGTCAGGTTTGCGGTTGGCCAGGGTCTGGAACACGAACGCCAGGGTCAGCATGCCGACCGCGGTGATGGCCCAACCGATAAGCACCGCGCCAACCCCCGCGCTGGCCGCCATGTTTTGGGGCAGCGAGAAGATCCCGCCACCAATCATTGAACCCACTACAAGTGCAACTAGCGCACCAAGTTTTAATTTTCCGGATGAATCAGACATTTAACAACTCCTGCCAGGAGAAAGTTGACGACAGAATAAATCCGACGCCGGGGCCATTCGCTGACTTGGGTCAGTTCATGGTCATGTGAAGTAGGAAAAATCCTTCACATGGCTCCTGGAGAGTGCCGACAGCTTTGCCGCAGGCCTTGTGGGCTGGCACCTCCATGTCCTTCTAGAGCAAACGCTCTGTTCGGCCTGCGCTGCTTGAAGCTAGTCGTTTTTGAGGCTTTCGCAAATTTTTCACAAGAATTTCGAGTTTTAACAGTTTCTTCCCTAGTTGCTGGGCAGCTGCTAATTTTTACAGAAGGCTGGCATAGACAAAGCAGTTATGAGTGCTATAGCTTTTATGGCGTTAACCCATATAAGCCACCGCGCTTATATGGCCGGCATGGCTGTTTCAAACGAATGACAGCGGGTGAAAAAAGGGAGGCACATGAGCGAACCGGGACAGAAGCTGCGCCTGGGCGCGCTGATCGCACTGGTGGTGGGTTCGATGATTGGTGGCGGGATCTTCTCGCTACCGCAGAACATGGCGGCGCGTGCCGATGTTGGCGCGGTACTGATCGGTTGGGGCATCACGGCGGTTGGCATGCTGGCCCTGGCGTTCGTCTTCCAGACCCTGGCCAACCGCAAGCCCGAACTGGACTCGGGCGTGTATGCCTACGCCAAGGCGGGCTTTGGCGACTACATGGGCTTCTCTTCGGCCTGGGGCTACTGGATCAGCGCCTGGCTCGGCAACGTCGGTTATTTCGTGCTGCTGTTCAGTACGCTGGGGTTCTATTTTCCGGTGTTCGGCGAGGGCAACACGCCCATCGCCATCGGCTGCGCCTCGCTGCTGCTGTGGGCTGTGCACTTTCTGGTGTTGCGCGGCATCAAGGAAGCGGCGTTCATCAACCAGGTGACCACCGTGGCCAAGGTGGTGCCGTTGCTGATTTTCATCGTCATCGCGGCGTTTGCCTTCCGCGCCGACATCTTCACCCGTGATATCTGGGGCTTGAGCAACCCGCAGTTCGGCAATGTGCTGGACCAGGTGCGCAACATGATGCTGGTGACCGTGTTCGTGTTCATCGGCATCGAAGGCGCCAGTGTGTACTCCGGGCGTGCACAACGCCGGTCGGATGTGGGCAAGGCCACGGTGATCGGCTTTCTGGGCGTGCTGGCGCTGCTGGTGCTGGTCAACGTGCTGTCGCTGGGAGTGATGACCCAACCGGAGCTGGCCGGGCTGCAGAACCCGTCATTGGCGTCGGTGCTCGAACACATCGTTGGCCCGTGGGGCGCATTGTTGATCAGTATCGGCCTGGCCGTTTCGCTGCTCGGCGCCTTGCTTTCATGGGCGTTGCTGTGCGCCGAGATCCTGTACGCCACCGCGCGTGACAAGACCATGCCGCGCTTTCTGGCCAAGGAAAACGCCAACCATGTACCGGCCAATGCCTTGTGGCTGACCAACTGCATGATCCAGGGCTTCTTGCTGATCACCCTGGTTTCGGCCGGGACCTACACCAGCCTCATCTACCTGGCTTCGTCGATGATTCTGGTGCCTTACCTGTGGTCGGCGGCGTATGCGGTGTTGCTGGCGCTGCGTGGAGACTCCTACGCCGGGCAAGCGGGCCTGCGGCGCAAGGACCTGCTGGTGGCGATGGTCGCCCTGCTGTATGCAGTGTGGTTGCTGTACGCCGGTGGGCTCAAGTACCTGCTGCTGTCGGCGCTGTTGTATGCCCCCGGTGTGATTCTGTTTGCCAGGGCCAAGCACGAGCAGGGGCAGACCCTGTTCACCACGTGGGAGAAGCTGATTTTCGCTGCGGTGCTGGCTGGCGCTGCGCTAGCGGCCTATGCCCTGTATTCAGGGTTGCTGAGCTTGTGACCCGGCTACGCAAGCTTGTTCTGGGCGCGACCAGATCCACAGGTTGCCCAGGGTCATGCCGCCGATCGCCAGAAACACCGGCCAGTGGTGTTCGAGGAAGGTCAGCATCAGGCCTGCGCACAGCAGCATGCTGATGGTGGCGCTGACCTTGGCCCGGCGCTGGATTACCTTGCCATTGCGCCAGTTGAACAGAATCGGCCCGAACAACCGGTGATTCTCCAGCCAGGCAGAAAGGCGCGGTGAACTGCGGGTGGCTGCCCAGGCGGCCAGCAGGATGAACTCGGTGGTCGGCAGGCCGGGAATGACGATCGCGACCAGGCCAACCCCCAGGCTTACGTAAGCCAGGATTCCATACAGCAGGCGAGCGAGTTTCGAGCGGGCAGGTTGGGTCATGGTCTCACTGCGAAAAACGGTTCGGCCACCGGTGGGGTGGCCGGGTACAGCGTGTCAAACCAGCGCGGCATCCGCCGCATAGGCGTGCTTGAGCAGCTCGGTGAAGCGCTCGAAGGCTGCGACCGCGCCCCGCTCGGCGGCGGCCTCTTCTTCGGCCGACAGCGCCAGGCCATCGAGGATGCGAGTGAACTGTTTCCAGCCCTCGGCACGGCCGCCGGCCGGTTCGCCCAGGTGGCGGGCACCGAAGCTGTCGGACAGCTCAAGGGCCACGGCACGCTTGATCAGAAACGCAGCGCCCAGTTTGGAGCCTTCGGAGACGAAGATCCAGCCCATGGCCTCACCCAGGCTCGGATTTTGTACCGCGCCAGGGACTGCGCCGGGCACTTCGGTGTCGAGGTCGGCGAGGTCCAGGCGGGCCTGTTCGGCGCGGCAACGCTCGGCCAGGTCGGGGACGATGGCGATCAGTTGCGGGTCGTTGTACAAGGCCTTGAGTTCGGACTGGAACAGGTACTGGGCAACCACGAAGCGGGCGAAGTTTTCACGGCTGTCGAAGGGGGCGTGGGCCTTGACCAGGGCATCCAGCTCGGTGTGCGGGGCGTGGGTGATCTGGTTGAGGCGCTGGGAGCGCAGGGCTGGGCGTTCGGTCATGGGGGCAGTCCTTGGAAAAAGGGGCGTCTAGATACAAGACGAAATAGCGGGGGCGGGACAGTAAAAAAACTGGGTTTTTTTGATGGTGGCCTTGAGGGTTGCAGCGCTCGATCTCGCAGACGCTGCAACGCTCAAGGCCTACCCAAAGGATCAGATATCCCACACTACATTGATGCCAAAGTTGCGCCCCGGCATGGTCAGGCGGTCCATGTTGGCTGGCTGGGTTACCGCAGCCTCACCCTGGCCGTCGTAGCTGCGTACCGAATCCCACTGCCAGTACTTCTTGTCGGTGAGGTTGTACAGGCCGGCGTTGATGGTGACGTCGTCGGTCACCTTGTAGAAACCGGTCAGGTCCAGCACGCCATAGCCCGGGGTGCGGAACTTGGCACTGGCGCCATCGGGTGCGTAGAAGTGAGTGTCGTCCACGCGAGTCTTGCGCTTGACCAGCGTCCAGCTCAGCAGGCCGCCGTAGTTTTGCTGCTCGTAACCCAGGCCGAACACACCCTTGAGTGGGTTGACGGTGTTCAACGGCTGGCCGGTGTCATCGTTGCGACCATAGGCGTAGGCAATCGAGCCCTGGGTGTACAGGCCTTGCGGCGCGCCGAAGTGATCCAGGTTCAGGCGGCCCTTGACCTCGGCGCCTTTGATGGTGGCGTGCTTGATGTTGTTGGCCTGGAAGGTTTGCTCCAGGTTGGCGCTTTGCACGGCATCTTCATCGATGAAGTCGCGGTACTTGTTGTAGAACACCGCCACATCGAAGTTACCCGCGTCGAAGTTGCCACGCAGGCCGGTTTCGTAGCTTTTACTCTTTTCAGGTTCGAGGCCCGGGTTGCCCTCTACGCGGTAGCCTTGCTCCAGGTTCTGGAAGCGGCCGTACATGGACTTGGCCGTGGGCGTGCGGAAGCCTTCGGCATACTGGCCGTACCAGGTGTAATTGTCGTTGAACGCGTAGGTCAGGCCAAACTTGGGCGAGACGCGGTGCCACTTCTTGTCCGAGTCGTCCTGCGAGGTGGGTGCCGTGCCGGTGGACTCCAGGCCACGCAGGAAAGCATCGGTGAACTTGGGCTCCATGTGCGTGTAGTCATAGCGTGCGCCTGGCATGAAGGTCCAGTTGTTCCAGCGGATCTCGTCCTGGACGAACAGGCTGTAGGTGTTGATGGTCGGGTCCGGGAAGTCGCTGACCAGCACCTGGCCGTCGCGAGCGCTGTCCTGCCCGATGGCGGTGCAAGTGCCGCCAACGTTCAGGCAAGTGCCCGAGCCGCTACGGGAACCGGTGACCTTTTCATGCTTGAGCGTGGTGCCGTAGGTCAGCAAATGATCGGTTGCACCGATGCTGAAGGCTTTGTCCAGCTGGGCATCAAAGACCCATTGGCGATCCTTGTAGGTGGTCTGACGTTCACGAAGTACCTGCCGACCCGAGGCGACATACAGCTCATCGGTGGTTTGATCGGTTTTGGCAATCTGGTAGTTGAGGCTCCATTTGACATGGTCGGCGACCAAGCTATCGAGACCGAACTCATGGTTGATGCCGAAGCGCTCGCGGGTCACCGTATCGTTGCCCTGGCGCATACGATAGGAATTCATGGCACCAAAGCCTGGAATGAACGGCCCACCCACCGCACTGAGGATGTTCTGGTCGCGGTCATCCTTGTAGCGCTCGTAGGTGAACCCCAGGCGCGCATCGTCAGCGTAGTTCCAGCCCAGTTTGGCCAGCACGTTGGTGGTGCGCACGTCCTGCGGGTTGGCCTCGGTGCGGGCCAGGCCGTCACCGCTGTGGCCACCGTAGGACTCGGTCTCGTGGCCATTACGCTGGCTCAGGTGCAGCAAGCCGTCGAAGTTGCCCTGGCGGCCGGCGACGGTGGCGGAGGTCAGCCAGCTTTCGTCGGCCGAGCTGTAACCGGTCTTGAGGCGCGCACCCACGTCCTTGCCGGGCTTGATGATGTCGTCCGGGTCGAGGGTGAAATAGCTGACCGCGCCGCCGATGGCATTGCTGCCGTACAGCACCGACGCCGGGCCGCGCAGTATCTCCACGCGCTTGACGATCTCGGGGTCGACGTAGTTGCGCTGGGTCTGGGCGTAAGGGCCGTAGAAGAAGCTGTCGGGAATCGACACACCGTCGATCTGGGTGAGGATCCGCTCACCGTCGATGCCGCGGATGTTGTAGCCGTTCAGGCCGCTGCGCTGGCCGGTACCGGCCACCGAAACGCCTGGCTCGTAACGCACCAGGTCCTGGATGTTGTTGACGTTCTGCCGGTCCAGTTGCTCGCGGGTCTGCACGCTGACGGTGCTCGGCACCTGGCTGACGTCCTGGGCGCTGCGGGTGGCACTGACGGTCACCTGCTGCAGGGCGATGATATTGCCCGTGGTCTGGCGTTCAAGCACCACATTGCCGTTACCGATCTTGCGATAGCCAAGGCCGGTGCCCTTGAGCAGGCGCTTGAGTGCGGCCTCCGGCGGCAGCGAGCCCTGCACCCCTGGCGAGGCGACGCCATCGGCCAGTTCGGCACTGAAGCCGACCTGCCAGCCGGTGACTTGGCTGAAGGCATTGATGGCCGAGACCAGTGGCTGCTGGCCGATGCTGAAGCGATAGTCACCCATGCGCGGGCTGCTGGCCTGGGCAGGTTCGGCGGCCAGGGCCGGCAGGCTGCAGGCGCCGCAGGCGAGCAGGGCCAGGCTCAGCAGGGACAATTGCCCTGTGCGGCGGGAAAGTGTGGACGGGCGAGTTGGACCTGTGGACATCGAAAGCGCTCCCAGACGCGCGAACTGTTATAGGTGATGACCGTTCTTGTTATCAAACAAGAATCAGTTGCATTGGCTATAACGAGACGGGCGGGGTAGCGCGATCGCGTAAAAATAATTTATCGCAATCGCAGCACCTGCAGTGGCAACTCAGTTGAGGATCACCACAGCGGGGTATTCGTGCAACTGGGCAGAGGTGATGTGGGCCAGGGCACGCAGGGTTTCCAGCGGTTGGTCGAGGCGATAGTTGCCAGTGACCGCGACGTCTTCCAGGCCGGCATTGCGGTTGATGATCCAGCCCGGGTAGTAGCGCCTGACCTCGGCCAGCACCTGGCTCAGCGGGCAGTTCTCGAACACCAGGCGGCCGTCGATCCAGGCCAGGTCCTTTTGCATGTCCGCGCGCTGGCGCTGGCCAAAGCCCTGGGGGCCGACGCTGATGCTGTCGCCGGCGCTGAGGCGGATGCGCTGGTCGCTGGCGGCCTGCAGGTCGACATCACCGCGCTGCACCCGCACCTGGGCTTCGCCGTCGAGGTAACGCACGGCGAAGTCGGTGTCACGCACCTGGGCCCGTAGCGGGCCGGCCTGGACTTCGAGCGGCCCTTGCGCGCCCTCGGGCACCTGGAAGTAAGCCTCGCCCTGCAGCAGGCGCGCGACCTGGCGGCCTTCCCGCAGGTCACTGGCGAACGCCGAGTTGGTGTTGAGCAGCACTTTCGCGCCGTCGTCCAGTTGCAGGCGCTGCCGTTCGCCCACTACGGTCAGGTGATCGGCCTGCAGGCGCATGGGCAGGTTGCCGAGGGTGAACAGGCCGACCAGCAACACTGCGGCGGTGGCCAAGGGCTTCCAGTGGCTGCGCAGGCGCCCGCGCAGGGATCGACGTTGGCCCTGATGCAGCTGCGCGGCCGCCTGGTGCAATGGCGTGCCATTCCACAGCGCTTCTGCTTCGACATAGGCTTCGGCGTTTTCCGGTGCGGCGCTGAGCCAGGCTTCGAAGGCCTGGGCGTCGTGCGCATCGGCGCATTGCAGGCGTACCAGCCAGTCCAGTGCCTCGTCCATGGCACGGGCACGGGCGTTGGGCCCGGCAGGTGTCGGGCGAGGGACAGGGCGGTCGGTCACGGTGAATCCTTGCAAGGGTTGTTCACGAATCATCAAGGCTAAGGCAGGGTGTGGCAAGCGCTTTGCGTTGCCCGGCTGGCCGACGGTCGCCTCACTTGAGGCGGTCGGCGACGCCCATGCAGATGGCCATGATCAGTTTCAACTCCTTCTGCACCGTGCTGGCCGAGACGTTCAGTTGCTCGGCAATTTCCAGGTAGGTGGCGCCATGCAGGCGGCTGAGGATGAAGATGCGCTGCTGGCGCTCGCTCAGTTGATTGAGGCTGACGCTCAGGTGCTTGAGCAACTGCTCGGCGTGGGCGGCGTCCTCGCTGCTGCTGGCGGGCGCAGCGACACTGTGCAGCACCTCGTCGGGCACGTCGTCGACCAGCATGCGTGACTGCACCCGGCGTGCGCGCAAATGGTCGAGGGCCAGGTTGCGCGCGGTCTGGAACACGAACGGTTCGATATGTTCGATGGGCCGTTCGCTCAGCGCACGGGAAACCCGCAGGTAGGTTTCCTGCAGCAGGTCCTCGGCCGTGCTGGGGTTGCCCACCATGCGTTGCAGGGTACGCAGCAGGGTGAGGCGCTGGACGAGGAAAACGGAGTTGAACCGGGACTGACTCACAGGGGGACCTGGCCGACGAAAGGTTAATGATAATGCTTATCATCTGTACCAAAGGTCAAGCCTGGAAGTGTTTAGAAATGGTAAAGATTGTCCTCTGGCCCTGTCGCCGGCAAGCCGGCGACGGGGCCAAGTGGGCTCAGCGTGCGCTGCACAACGCCAGGCAGTTATCCAGCATTCGGTTGGAGAAGCCCCATTCGTTGTCATACCAGGCCAGCACCTTGAGCATGCGCCCATTGGCCCGGGTATGGTTGGCATCGAAGATCGCCGACAACGGGTTGTGGTTGAAATCGCACGAAACCAATGGCAAGGCGTTGTAGCCCAATACCTTGGAGTGCCGGCTGGCCTCCTGGAACAGCTGGTTGACCTCGTCGGCGCTGGCGTCACGCTTGAGGTTGACGGTGAGGTCCACCAGCGACACGTTGATCACCGGCACCCGTACCGCCATGCCGGTCAGCTTGCCGGCCAGTTCCGGCAGCACCAGGCCCACGGCTTCGGCGGCGCCGGTCTTGCTCGGGATCATCGACTGGGTGGCCGAGCGCGCACGGTAGGGGTCGCTGTGGTAGACGTCGGTCAGCACCTGGTCGTTGGTGTAGGCATGGATGGTGGTCATCAGGCCTTGTTCGATGCCGAACTCGCGGTGCAGCACCTGGGCGATCGGCGCCAGGCAGTTGGTGGTACAGGAGGCATTGGAAATGATCTGGTGCGACGCGCGCAGCACGTCATGGTTGACCCCGTACACCACGGTGGCGTCAGCCCCCTTGGCCGGTGCCGAGACGATCACCTTGCCAGCCCCCGCAGCCAGGTGCGCGGCAGCCTTGGCCCGGTCGGTGAACAGCCCGGTGCATTCGAATACCACGTCGATCGCTTCGGCCTTCCAGGGCAGCTCGGCCGGGTTGCGGATGGCACTGACCGCGATACGGTCACCATTGACCGTGAGGCTTTCATGATCGGCTTCGACGCTGGCGTCAAAGGTGCCGTGCACGCTGTCGTACTTGAGCAGGTGGGCGTTCATGGCGCTGTCACCCAGGTCGTTGATGGCGACGACCTGCAGGTCCTGGCGGTAGCCTTGGGTATACAGTGCGCGAAGGACATTGCGCCCTATGCGGCCGAATCCATTGATGGCGATGCGAAGGGTCATGGCGTTACCTCTGGCGGTCCGAGTGAGGCCTGTGGCACAAAGGGGCTTCACTGAAACGGTTTTGTTGTTGGAATTACAAGATTATTCACTATCAGATAGAAAACAAGCCTTTTTAGTGGCAGTATTTTGTTTAAACATACAACGAGTGGTCGGGCAGGCCTCTCAGCGATGCCTCCAAGGCCCTTTTCTAGAGCCTAGGTCGCAATCGTTTGGAGGGGAAATGCCCGGTAAGCCGCCCATACAGTTAGCCTGGAGTTCAGTACATGCACCCGCGCATCCTTGAGGTCACCCAACGGCTGGTCGAACGCAGCCGTGCCACCCGTGAACGTTACCTGCAGCTGATTCGCGGCGCGGCCAGTGACGGACCCATGCGTGCCAGCCTGCAGTGCGCCAACTTCGCCCACGGCGTGGCCGGTTGCGGCGCCCAGGACAAGCAGAGCCTGCGGCTGATGAACGCGGCCAACGTCGCCATCGTCTCGGCCTACAACGACATGCTCTCGGCGCACCAGCCGTACCAGCACTTCCCAGAGCAGATCAAACAGGCCCTGCGTGAAGTCGGCTCGGTCGGCCAGTTCGCCGGCGGCGTGCCGGCCATGTGCGATGGTGTGACCCAGGGCGAGCCGGGCATGGAGCTGGCCATCGCCAGCCGTGAAGTGATCGCCATGTCCACCGCCGTGGCCCTGTCGCACAACATGTTCGACGCCGCGCTGATGCTCGGCATCTGCGACAAGATCGTCCCTGGGCTGATGATGGGTGCGCTGCGCTTCGGGCACTTGCCGACCATCTTCGTGCCAGGTGGCCCGATGCTGTCGGGCATCTCCAACAAGCAGAAGGCCGACGTGCGCCAGCGCTATGCCGAGGGCAAGGCCAGCCGCGAGGAGCTGCTGGAGTCGGAGATGAACTCCTACCACAGCCCCGGCACCTGTACCTTCTACGGCACCGCCAACACCAACCAGCTGGTGATGGAAGTGATGGGGCTGCACCTGCCGGGCGCCTCGTTCGTGAACCCCTACACGCCGTTGCGCGATGCGCTCACTGCCGAGGCCGCGCAGCAGGTCACGCGCATGACCAAGGCCAGCGGCAGCTTCATGCCACTGGGCGAGGTCGTCGACGAGAAGTCGCTGGTCAACTCCATCGTCGCCCTGCATGCCACCGGCGGCTCGACCAACCACACCCTGCACATGCCGGCGATCGCCCAGGCGGCGGGCATCCAGCTCACCTGGCAGGACATGGCTGACCTGTCCGAGGTGGTGCCGACCCTGTCCCACGTCTACCCCAATGGCAAAGCCGACATCAACCACTTCCAGGCCGCTGGCGGCATGGCCTTCCTGATCCGCGAGCTGCTCGATGCCGGGTTGCTGCACGAAGACGTCAACACCGTCGCGGGCCACGGCTTGCGCCGCTACACCCAGGAGCCGTTCCTCGACAACGGCAAGCTGGTCTGGCGCGAAGGCCCGCTGCACAGCCTGGACGAGACCATCCTGCGCCCGGTGGCGCGGCCATTCTCGGCCGAAGGCGGCCTGCGGGTGATGGAAGGCAACCTTGGGCGTGGGGTGATGAAGGTTTCCGCAGTCGCCCGCGAGCATCAGGTGGTTGAAGCCCCGGCGCGGGTATTCCACGACCAGCAGTCGTTGGCCGACGCCTTCAAGGCCGGCGAGCTGGAGCGTGATTTCGTGGCCGTGGTGCGCTTCCAGGGGCCGCGTTGCAACGGCATGCCGGAGCTGCACAAACTGACGCCGTTCCTCGGTGTGCTGCAAGACCGCGGCTACAAGGTTGCGTTGGTCACCGATGGGCGCATGTCGGGCGCGTCGGGCAAGATCCCGGCTGCCATCCATGTCTGCCCCGAAGCCTTTGACGGTGGGCCGCTGGCACGGGTGCGCGATGGTGATATCGTGCGGGTCGATGGTGTCGAAGGCACGCTGCAGCTCAGGGTTTCGGCCCAGGAACTGGCCAGCCGCGACCTGCCGCCAGCGCCTCAGGGCAACGACCTGGGCTGCGGGCGCGAGCTGTTCGGCTTCATGCGCATGGCGTTCAGCTCGGCCGAGCAAGGCGCCAGCGCCTTTACCTCGGCCTTGGAGAACCTCAAATGAAGGACCTGCTGGTTGGCGACATCGGTGGCACCAATGCCCGCTTTGCGTTGTGGCGTGACAACCAGCTGTACCAGGTGAAGGTCTTCGCCACCGCTGACTACACAAGCCCCGAGCAGGCGATTGAAGCCTACCTGCACGATCGGGGCATTGCCCGTGGCGGCCTTTCGGCGGTGTGCCTGGCCGTCGCCGGGCCGGTCGATGGCGATGAGTTTCGCTTCACCAACAACCATTGGCGGCTGAGCCGGCATGCGTTCTGCAAGACCCTGCAGGTCGAGCAGCTGTTGCTGATCAACGATTTCACGGCCATGGCCTTGGGCATGACGCGCCTGCAAGCGGGCGAGTTCCGCGAAGTCTGCCCTGGCCAGGCGGACCCGCTGCGGCCTGCATTGGTGATCGGGCCGGGTACCGGCCTTGGTGTCGGCAGCCTGCTGCGCCTGGGTGAACAGCATTGGCAGGCGTTGCCGGGTGAGGGTGGGCATGTCGACCTGCCGGTGGGCAATGCCCGTGAGGCGGCGATCCACCAGCAGATTCATGGCCAGATTGGCCATGTCAGTGCCGAGACGGTGCTCAGTGGCGGTGGCCTGGTGCGCTTGTATCAAGCCATCTGCGCGCTGGACGGCGACATACCGCGACACAAGACCCCAGCCGATATTACCGATGCCGCCCTGGGCGGCGAACCGCGGGCGTTAGCGGTGGTCGAGCAGTTCTGCCGCTTCCTGGGGCGGGTGGTCGGTAATAATGTTCTGACCCTGGGCGCGCGGGGTGGGGTTTACATTGTCGGCGGTGTGATCCCGCGGTTTGCCGAGCTGTTTTTGCGTAGCGGGTTTGCCGCGAGCTTTGCCGACAAGGGCTGCATGAGCGGGTATTTTGCCGGGGTGCCGGTGTGGCTGGTGACGGCGGAGTTTTCCGGGTTGCTGGGGGCGGGGGTGGCTTTGCAGCAGGTGCTGGATCACTAGAACACAGGGGTCCGCTTTGCGGCTCCAATATCGAAACAGCAGGCGAAAGACCTGTGATAACAAGAGGGCGGGACACTTTGAGCACTGCCGGAAAATCCATCCTGATGGTCGACGACGATCAGGAAATCCGTGAGCTGTTGCAAACCTACCTGAGTCGTTCCGGCTTCCAGGTTCACGCCGAGGCCGACGGGAAGGGCTTTCGTCAGGCCCTTGAAAGCACCGCCTGCGACCTGGTCATCCTCGATGTGATGCTGCCCGATGAAGACGGCTTCAGCCTGTGCCGCTGGGTGCGCCAGCACCCGCGCCAGGCGCGGGTGCCCATCATCATGCTCACCGCCAGCTCCGACGAAGCCGACCGGGTCATCGGCCTGGAACTGGGCGCCGACGACTACCTGGGCAAACCCTTCAGCCCGCGTGAGCTGCAGGCGCGAATCAAGGCCTTGTTGCGCCGTGCCGAGTTCGGCCAGGCGGCGCCGAGCAGTGCCGTGCTGGCCTTCGACGACTGGCGCCTGGACACGGTCAGCCACCGCCTGTTCCACCGCGATGGCGAAGAGGTGATCTTGTCTGGCGCCGACTTCGCCTTGCTCAAGCTGTTTCTCGATCACCCCCAGCAGATCCTCGACCGCGACACCATCGGCAATGCCACCCGTGGCCGTGAGCCGATGCCGCTGGACCGTATCGTCGACATGGCCGTCAGCCGCCTGCGCCAGCGCTTGCGCGACACCGACAAGCCGCCGCGGCTGATCCGCACTGTGCGTGGCAGTGGTTACCTGCTGGCTGCCCATGTCTGCTGTGCTTGCTGAGCGGCGCTGGCGCCTGCTGCCACGCTCGCTGCTGGGGCGCATGCTGCTGCTGACCTTGCTGGTGGTACTGCTGGCGCAGGGCTTGTCCAGCGTCATCTGGGTCGCCCAGTTACGTGCCAGCCAGTTGCAAGGCCTGCGCGCCAGTGCCGGCAGCCTGGCCCATTCGATGAGTGCCAGCGTCAGTTATTTCCGTTCTTTGCCAGTGGCCTATCGGCCGATGGTGCTGGACCAGTTGCGCAGCATGGGCGGTACGCGTTTTTTCGTGTCGCTCAACGACAAGCCGCTGGACATGCCGGTATTGCCCATAACACCGCGCAAGCAGGCGGTTATTGATGTGTTCCAGCAGGTGCTGCACGAGCGGCTGGGCGCGCAGATGGAGATTTCCGTGGAGTTCGTCGCTCCCGATGACCTGCGCATCTTCAACAGTGGCCTTAAGCTGGATGAGCTGCCGCGTTCCTGGGCCCATTATTCGCTGACCCTGGAGCCACTCAACCCCCCGGTGCTGGTCACGCAGATTCGCCTGGGCGACGGCGAGTGGCTGTACATCGCCTCGCTGCTGCCCGAGCCGTATACCAGCCTGGAAGCCGAACGCCTGCCGCGTCAGCAAATCGGCTTCATCGTTATGACGACGGCCTTGCTGCTGCTGTTCATCGGCCTGCTGGTGCACTGGCAAAGCTGGCCGCTCAAGCGCTTGGCGCGCGCCGCGCGGGACCTGTCGCTGGGTGCCGATGTGGCGCCAGTGCCAGAGGGCGGTGGTAGCGAGGTGGTCGAGGTGGGGCGGGCGTTCAACAGCATGCGTGAGCGCATCAGCCGCTACCTGACCGAGCGCAGCCAGTTGTTCAGCGCCATTTCCCACGACCTGCGCACGCCGATCACCCGCCTGCGGCTGCGTGTCGAACTGCTGGAAGACGAGCGCCTGCAAGCCAAGTTCAGCCAAGACCTGGATGAACTGGAGCTGTTGGTCAAAGGCGCCTTGCAGTGCGTAAAAGACACCGACATTCACGAGAACATCGAGCCGGTCGACCTCAACCAGGTACTGGAGATTCTCGCCGAGCCCTACCTGGGCGATGGCCGCATCACCGTCGAAGGCCAGGCGCTGGCGCCGTACCCGGGCAAGCCGCTGGCCTTGCGCCGCTGCATCGGCAACCTGATCGACAATGCCATCAAGTATGGCGAGCGGGCACGCCTGCGCATCATCGACAGCAACGAGGGCTTTGTCCTGCAGGTGGATGACCAGGGGCCGGGGGTGCCGCAGCAACAGCAGGAGCAGGTGTTCGTGCCGCATTTCAGGCTGGCCGGGCAGCAGCAGGGGTACGGGTTGGGGTTGGGGATTGCGCGCAACATCGCCCATAGCCATGGCGGAGAAGTGAGCCTGCTCAACTTGCGCGAGGGCGGGTTGCGCGTGACCCTTCATCTACCCCGCAGCCTGGACTGAGGGTATGTCACTGATCGGTGACACAACGGCAGGCCTTCGTGACATCCCAGCCAGGACGGCTGGCTAGACTCTGCACACCTCTGGCATGGAAGACGTGGCTGCATGGACTCTATCGATTCGCTGGAACATACCGCCTGGCTCACCCACGAAGGGTGGCGGCTGCTGGCGTTCGCGATGGCCTCGCAAGTGCCTGAAGGCTTCGCCAATCTCGACGCCCGTGGCCAGTTGCCGCCTTCGGCCCTTGCCGAAACCCTGACAACTGCGCGCATGACCCACAGCTTTGCCCTGGCGCACCTCCAGGGTGTACCAGGCTGCCTGGCATTGGTGGCGCATGGCGTACGGGCCTTGCGCGGGCCGTTGCATGACGCCACGTACGGCGGTTGGTTCGATCGCCCGCAAGGGCAGGGTGGCAACGGCAAGGCGGCCTACCTGCATGCCTTCGTCGCGCTGGCCGCAAGCTCGGCAGTGGTAGCCGGTGCCAGCGGTGCGCAGGGTGTGCTGGAGGAGGCGATCCGGGTCATCGAGGAACGCTTTTGGAGCGAGGCAGAGGGGGCGTTGTGCGAGTCCTTTGCCAGCGACTGGCAGCAACCGGAAGCCTACCGTGGTGCCAACAGCAACATGCACGCCACCGAGGCCTTTCTCGCCCTGGCGGATGTGACCGGCGATGCGCTCTGGCTGCAGCGCGCCCTGCGCATCGTCGAGCGCATCATTCAAGGCCATGCGGCTGCCAGCGACTACCGCGTGGTCGAACATTTCGATGCGCACTGGCAACCGCTGCCTGAATACAATCAGGCCAACCCCACCGATCACTTCCGGCCTTATGGCGCGACACCTGGCCACGCGTTCGAATGGTCACGCCTGCTTCTGCACCTGGAGGCTGCACGGCACTTGGCCGGGTTGTCTACGCCGGCGTGGCTGCTGGCCAGTGCGCGAGCGCTGTTCGCCAACGCCTGCCGGCATGCCTGGAACGTCGATGGCGCCGAGGGCATCGTCTACACCCTGGGCTGGGACAACCAGCCCAGGGTGCGCGAGCGCCTGCACTGGGTGCATGCCGAAGCGTGCGCCAGTGCGGCAGCCTTGCTGCGGCGCACCGGTGAGCAGCAGTACGCGGGTTGGTATGGCTGTTTCTGGGCATTCATCAACAGCCACTTCATCGACCGCGCCGGTGGAAGCTGGCACCACGAACTCGACCCTGGCAACCAGCCTGCAGCGGCTATCTGGGCAGGCAAGCCAGACCTCTATCACGCCTATCAGGCTGTGCTGTTGCCCACCTTGCCGTTGGCACCGAGCCTGGCGAGCGCACTGGCGCGCAATGTAACCAAACGATGACATTCACGCATCGCTTCGTTACCTGGCGCAGCGACCGCTCTGATTAGACTCCATGCAATGCAAGCGATCGACTTGCCCGGCATAACAACAAGAAAGGTATTCCGATGAATTCGACTCTCCGCCTCGCTGCCGCGATCTCCCTCGCCTCGTTGTTCCCGCTCAGTGCCCTCGCTGCCGACGCCAAAGGCAGTGTCGAAGTGGTGCACTGGTGGACCTCGGGTGGTGAAAAAGCGGCTGTCGATGTACTCAAGGCCCAGGTCGAGAAGGATGGCTTCACCTGGAAGGATGGTGCAGTCGCCGGCGGTGGCGGCGCCACCGCCATGACCGTGCTCAAGAGCCGCGCCGTGGCCGGCAACCCGCCAGGCGTTGCCCAGATCAAGGGGCCCGACATTCAGGAATGGGCCGCCACCGGCCTGCTCGACACGGATGTGCTCAAGGATGTCGCCAAAGAAGAGAAGTGGGACTCGCTGCTCGACAAGAAAGTCGCCGACACCGTGAAGTACGACGGTGACTACGTGGCCGTACCGGTGAACATCCACCGCATCAACTGGCTATGGATCAACCCCGACGTCTTCAAGAAAGCCGGTATCGACAAGGCGCCGACCACCCTCGACGAATTCTACGCCGCCGCCGACAAGCTCAAGGCCGCCGGCTTCATTGCGCTCGCCCATGGTGGCCAGCCTTGGCAGGACAGCACGGTGTTCGAAAGCGTGGTGCTGTCGGTGATGGGGGCGGACGGCTACAAGAAAGCCCTGGTCGACCTCGACGAAGCAACGCTGACCGGGCCGCAAATGGTCAAGTCGCTGACCGAGCTGAAGAAGGTCGCCACCTACATGGACCCTGACGGCAAAGGCCAGGACTGGAACCTGGAAGCGGCCAAGGTCATCAATGGCAAGGCCGGCATGCAGATCATGGGCGACTGGGCCAAGAGCGAGTGGACCCTGGCGCACAAGACCGCCGGCAAGGATTACCAGTGCGTCGCGTTCCCCGGTACCGACAAAGCGTTCCTGTACAACATCGATTCGCTGGTGGTGTTCAAGCAGAAGGACGCAGGCACGGCTGCCGGCCAGCAGGACATCGCCCGCAACGTGTTGGGTCAGGACTTCCAGAAGGTCTTCAGTACCAACAAAGGGTCGATCCCGGTGCGTAACGACATGCTTGCCGATATGGGCAAGTATGGCTTCGACGCCTGCGCGCAGACGTCTGCCAAGGACTTCCTGGCCGACGCCAAAAGCGGTGGCCTGCAACCCAGCATGGCGCACAACATGGCCACCACGCTGGCGGTGCAGGGCGCCTTCTTCGATGTGGTGACCAACTACATCAACGACCCCAAGGCCGACCCGGCCGATGCGGCGAAGAAGCTGGCGGCGGCGATCAAGTCGGCCCGGTAACCGATCCCCAAAGGTGTAAACCAGGCCCGCCCCCACGGGGGGCGGAGCTCTCAATCGTTTGGGAAGCAGATCATGACCACAACTACCGCGCAACTGCGGGCCTCACCCCTGGACGCTCTGCAGCGCTGGCTACCCAAACTGGTGCTGGCGCCGAGCATGTTCATCGTTCTGGTGGGCTTCTATGGCTACATCCTGTGGACCTTCATACTGTCCTTCACCACCTCGACCTTTCTGCCGACCTACAAGTGGGCGGGCCTGGCGCAATACGCCCGGTTGTTCGACAACGACCGCTGGTGGGTGGCCAGCAAGAACCTGTTGGTGTTCGGGGGCCTGTTCATTGGCATCAGCCTGGCCATCGGTGTCCTGCTGGCGGTGTTGCTCGACCAGCGCATACGCCGCGAGGGTTTCATCCGCACCATTTACCTCTACCCCATGGCGCTGTCGATGATCGTCACCGGCACCGCCTGGAAGTGGCTGCTCAACCCCGGCATGGGCCTGGACAAACTGCTGCGCGACTGGGGCTGGGAAGGCTTTCGCCTGGACTGGCTGATCGACCCCGACCGGGTGGTGTACTGCCTGGTGATCGCCGCCGTGTGGCAAGCCTCGGGCTTCATCATGGCAATGTTCCTCGCCGGCCTGCGTGGCGTCGACCAGTCGATCATCCGCGCCGCGCAGATGGACGGCGCCAGCCTGCCGCGCATCTACTGGACCGTAGTATTGCCAAGCCTGCGCCCGGTGTTCTTCAGCGCCGTGATGATCCTCTCGCACATCGCCATCAAGAGCTTCGACCTGGTGGCCGCGATGACCGCCGGTGGCCCGGGGTACTCGTCCGACCTGCCGGCGATGTTCATGTACTCGTTCACCTTCAGCCGCGGCCAGATGGGCATGGGCTCGGCCAGCGCCATCCTCATGCTCGGGGCGATCCTGGCGATCCTCGTGCCTTACCTGTATTCGGAGCTGCGGAGCAAACGCCATGCATAGCCCTGCCGAAAAACCGGCGTTGAGCATCAGCCGCATCGCCATCCACGCTGTGCTGCTGATTGCCGTGCTGCTGTACCTGGTGCCGCTGGTAGTCATGCTGCTGACCAGCTTCAAGACCCCCGAAGACATCAGCAGCGGCAACCTGTTGAGCTGGCCGACCGTGGTCAGTGGCGTCGGCTGGGTCAAGGCGTGGGGCACGGTCAACGGGTACTTCTGGAACTCGATCATGATCACCGTGCCCGCCGTGCTGATCTCCACGGCCATCGGTGCGCTCAACGGCTATGTGCTGTCGATGTGGCGCTTCCGGGGCTCGCAACTGTTCTTCGGCCTGCTGCTGTTCGGCTGCTTCCTGCCGTTCCAGACCGTGCTGCTGCCGGCCTCGTTCACCCTTGGCAAACTGGGCCTGGCCAGTACCACCAGCGGCCTGGTGCTGGTGCATGTGGTCTACGGCCTGGCCTTTACCACGCTGTTCTTTCGCAACTTCTACGTGAGCATCCCCGATGCGCTGGTCAAGGCTGCGCGCCTGGATGGTGCCGGGTTCTTCACCATCTTCCGGCGCATCATCCTGCCGATGTCGACACCGATCATCATGGTCTGCCTGATCTGGCAATTCACCCAGATCTGGAACGACTTCCTGTTCGGTGTGGTGTTCGCCAGTGGTGACTCGCAACCGATCACCGTGGCCCTGAACAACCTGGTCAACACCAGCACCGGGGCCAAGGAATACAACGTCGACATGGCGGCGGCAATGATCGCCGGCCTGCCAACCCTGCTGGTCTATGTGGTGGCAGGCAAGTATTTCGTCCGCGGCCTCACGGCCGGCGCCGTCAAGGGGTAAGTCATGGCAACGCTTGAACTTCGCAATGTGAACAAGACCTACGGCAGCGGCTTGCCGGACACCCTCAAGGACATCCAGCTGTCGATCAAGGACGGCGAGTTCCTGATCCTGGTCGGCCCCTCGGGCTGTGGCAAGTCGACCTTGATGAACTGCATCGCCGGCCTTGAGCAGATCACCGGCGGTGCCATCCTGATCGACGAGCAGGACGTCAGCGGCATGAGCCCCAAGGACCGTGACATCGCCATGGTGTTCCAGTCCTACGCGCTGTACCCGACCATGAGCGTGCGTGAGAACATCGAGTTCGGCCTGAAGATCCGCAAGATGCCCCAGGCCGCCATCGACGAGGAGGTGGCGCGGGTGGCCAAGCTGCTGCAGATCGAGCACCTGCTCTCACGCAAGCCTGCCCAGCTCTCCGGCGGCCAGCAGCAGCGCGTGGCCATGGGCCGGGCGCTGGCCCGGCGGCCGAAGATCTACCTGTTCGACGAGCCGTTGTCCAACCTCGACGCCAAGCTGCGGGTCGAGATGCGCACCGAAATGAAACTGATGCACCAGCGCCTGAAGACCACCACGGTGTACGTCACCCATGACCAGATCGAGGCCATGACCCTGGGCGACAAAGTGGCGGTGATGAAGGACGGCATCATCCAGCAGTTCGGCACCCCGCAGCAGATCTACAACGACCCGGCGAACCAGTTCGTCGCCAGTTTCATCGGTTCGCCACCGATGAACTTCACTCCGGTGCGCCTGGCTCGGCAGGACGGGCGCCTATTGGCCCTGCTCGACAGCGGCCAGGCGCGTTGCGAGCTGCCGTTGGGCGTGGCCGGCGCTGAACTGGACGGGCGCGAGATCATCCTCGGCATCCGCCCCGAGCAGATTGCCCTGGGCACGGGAGAGGGCAATGGCCTGCCCGGCATCCGCGCCGACGTCCAGGTTACCGAGCCCACCGGGCCGGACCTGCTGGTGTTCGTCACCCTCAACCAGACCAAGGTCTGCTGCCGCCTGGCGCCGGATGTGGCGTGCAAGGTCGGCGACAGCCTGAACCTGCAGTTCGACCCGGCACGGGTACTGCTGTTTGACGCCGCCAGCGGCGAACGCCTGAGCCTGGACAACGCCAACGCTTCAGTGAAGGACAACGTGACTCACTTCAAGAGCCGTTGAATCGTCTACACCATCAATAAGAAAAAAGAGGACGCAAAGGGATGGAACAGCGCAATCGCATCAGGACCTTGGGCTCACTAGCCTTGCTTGCCGTGGTTGGCAGCAGCGGGGCGCAAGCCGCCGAGGCCTTCTCCAGCGAGTCGAAATGGATGACCGGCGACTGGGGCGGTACCCGCACCGAGCTGCTGGACAAAGGCTATGACTTCACCCTCGACTACGTAGGCGAGGTGGCGGGCAACCTCAACGGCGGCTACAACGACGACAAGACCGCACGCTACAGCGACCAGTTTGCCCTGGGTGCGCACCTGGACCTGGAAAAGATCTTTGGCTGGCACGACACCGAGTTCAAGCTGGCGATCACCGAGCGCAGCGGCCGCAACCTGTCCAACGACCGCATCAGCGACCCGCGTGCCGGCCAGTTCAGTTCGGTACAGGAAGTGTGGGGCCGCGGCCAGACCTGGCGGCTGACCCAGATGTGGATCAAGCAGAAGTACTTCGACGGTGCCCTGGATGTGAAATTCGGCCGCTTCGGCGAGGGTGAAGACTTCAACAGCTTCCCCTGTGACTTCCAGAACCTGGCCTTCTGCGGCTCGCAGGTGGGCAACTGGGTGGGCGGCATCTGGTACAACTGGCCGGTCAGCCAGTGGGCGCTGCGGGTCAAGTACAACATCACGCCTGAGTTCTTCGTGCAGGTCGGCGCGTTCGAGCAGAACCCCTCGAACCTGGAAACCGGCAACGGCTTCAAGCTCAGCGGCAGCGGCACCAAGGGCGCGATCCTGCCGGTGGAGGCGGTCTGGTCACCCCAGGTCAACGGCCTGCCGGGCGAGTACCGCTTCGGCTACTACTACAGCACGGCGGATGCCGAAGACATCTACGAAGACGTCAATGGCAACCCGCAAGGCATCAGCGGCGCGGGCTTCAAGTCGCACTCCAGCAAACATGGCTGGTGGGTGGTTGCGCAGCAGCAGGTGACCGCCCAGGGCGGCGATGCCAGTCGTGGTCTCAGCCTGTTTGCCAACTTCACCGTGCACGACAAGGCCACCAACGTGGTCGACAACTACCAGCAGGTCGGGCTGGTGTACAAAGGCGCCTTCGATGCCCGGCCCAAGGACGATATCGGGTTTGGGATCGCCCGCATTCACGTCAACGACGATGTGAAGAAGCGTGCCGAGCAGCTCAATGCCCAGAGCGGCATCAATGATTACGACAACCCGGGCTTCGTGCCGCTACAGCGCACCGAGTACAACGCCGAGCTGTATTACGGCTTTCACGTCACCAACTGGCTGACCGTGCGCCCCAACCTGCAATACATCAAGAGCCCGGGCGGGGTGGATGAGGTGGACAACGCGCTGGTCGCTGGTTTGAAGATTCAGTCGTCATTCTGAGCACATTTGTTGTAAATTTACGCCAATCCAATTTCGGCTCCCGGCATCCACTGGCTTGCAGTGGTTGTCGGGGATAGGCCGAGACAGCGCTATCTCAAACAACAAGAGCTTGGAACCATGCCCGAACATCCGCTACATCGCTTCTTTTCCGCACAGCGGCCCAGGCCGACATTCGAGTGGGAGCGTTACCAGCAGCGCGATGTCCTGATCATCGACCACCCTCTCTGCCAGGCTGTGTTCAGCCGGCAGGGCGCGCAGCTGCTGCACTTTCAACCCGCTGGCGAAAAGCCCTGGTTGTGGTGCGCCGAGCAATGGCCGCAGGTGGGGGCGATTCGGGGTGGTGTGCCGGTGTGCTGGCCGTGGTACGGCCGCCACCCCAGCGAGGACCTGTGGCCGGCCCATGGCTGGGCGCGCCTGCTGGACTGGAAGCTGGTGGACAGCCGCGAGGACGAGGAGGGTGTGACACTGAAGTGGCGCCTGGACCTGTGCGACTGGCAGGTCGACCTGCATGCACGGCTTGGCAGCCGCATGGAACTGCGCCTGAGTACCGAGCACCAGGACAGCGAGCCGTGCCAGTTGAGCCATGCGCTGCTGGCTTACTGGCGTATCAGTGACGTGTCCGAGATAGCGCTGTCTGGGCTTGAGGATATCGAAGGCTACGACCGCCTGAGCCGGCAGGCCTGCCGCGAGGAAGGTGCGCTGAAGCTCAAGGGTGGCTGCCAGAAAGTCTATCCGGGTACCCCGCGGGTGCAGCTGCAGGACCCGGCCTGGCAGCGCGAACTGTGCATCGACACCGGTGACAGCGATGACACCGTGGTCTGGCACCCGGGCAACCGCCCGCTGATGGGCGTGACCGGTCGCGAGTGCCAGGGCTTCGTCTGTGTCGAAGCCGCCAGTGGCAGTGGCGAGGGCCTGAGCCTGGCCCCGGGGCAGCGCGCGCACTTGCGTTTGCAGGCGCACCGGCTCAGTTGAGTTCGTCGTCCTCGATCGGGTAACGGCTGGCGTTGAGGCTTTCCTTGATCTTGCGCAGGTGCGGCTGGAAGTCCACGCCGCGGCGCAGGGTCATGCCGGTGGCCAGCACGTCGAGCACGGTCAGTTGGATGATTCGCGAGGTCATCGGCATGTAGATGTCGGTGTCTTCCGGCAGTGGAATGTGCAGGCTCAGGCTGCAGGCCTGGGCCAGCGGCGAGCCGGCAGCGGTCAGGCCCAGTACCGAGGCGCCGTTTTCACGGGCCACGCGCGCCACCTCGACCAGCTCGCGGGTGCGCCCGGTGTAGGAGATGATCACGAACAGGTCGCCGGTGTGGGCCACCGAGGCCAGCATGCGTTGCATCAGCACGTCGGCGTGGGCCGACACCGCCAGGTTGAAGCGGAAGAACTTGTGCTGGGCATCCAGGGCCACCGGCGCCGAGGCGCCAAGGCCGAAGAAGTGGATCTGCCTGGCCTGGATCATCATGTCCACGGCGCGGCTGACCTGCTGCGGGTCGAGTTGCTGGCAGGCGCTGTCGAGCGAGGCGATGGCGCTGCCGAAAATCTTCTGGGTGTAGGCAGCAGGGTCGTCGTCGGCCTCGACGGCGCGGCTCACATAGGCAGCGCCACTGGCCAGGCTCTGCGCCAGCTGCAGCTTGAGCTCGGGGTAGCCGCTGACGCCGAACGACCGGCAGAAGCGGTTGACGGTCGGTTCGCTGACCTTGGCCGCCTGGGCCAGTGCAGCAATGCTGAAACGGGTGGCTTGTTGCGGGTTGAGCAGGATGACTTCGGCGACTTTGCGTTCGGCCTTGTTCAGCTCGTCGAGGCGTCCCTGGATCTGTTCCAGGAGGTTTCGCACGCGGTCCATGGGTGTGTCCTTGGGTCGGGAAGACAGCCGGCTGACGGAGCAGCGGGCCTTTTGCACGGTCGTCTATCGTACTGTCGGTGCGTGTGCCGCACCACTTGTCTGTAGTATTCGTCGGTAATGTTGTTAGTTTTACTACATTTCCCCTTGAAAACCGTATGTGAAAGCGGTATTCCTAGACCAACTTTAGGAAAGAACCAACATCATGGCTGCGATCAGTGTCGAACCTTGCACCTTTGCCCTGTTTGGCGCCCTGGGCGACCTGGCATTGCGCAAGCTGTTTCCAGCGCTCTATCAGCTCGACCGTGCCAACCTGCTGCACCCGGACACCCGCCTGCTGGCGCTGGCACGCGAGAGCGGCAGCGCGCAGGAGCACCTGCACACCATCGAAGCGCACCTGCGTCGGCACGTCGCCGATGCCGACATCGAGCCCGCCGCGCTCGGCCGCTTCCTGGGCCGGCTGAGCTACCAGCATCTGGACTTCCTCCAGCCTGAGGGCTACCAGGCGCTGGCCGAGCAGTTGCCAGGCGAGTTGCCCTTGATTGCCTACTTCGCCACGGCGGCTGCAGTATACGGCGCCATCTGCGAAAACCTCGACAGGGCCGGCCTGGCAGCGCGCACCCGCGTGGTGCTGGAAAAGCCGATCGGCCACGACCTGGAGTCGTCGCGCCGGGTCAACGATGCGGTGGCGCGGTTCTTCCCCGAGAGCCGGGTCTATCGCATCGACCATTACCTGGGCAAGGAGACGGTGCAGAACCTGATCGCGCTGCGCTTTGCCAACAGCCTGTTCGAAACCCAGTGGAACCAGAATTCCATCTCCCATGTGGAGATCACCGTGGCCGAAAAAGTCGGCATCGAAGGCCGCTGGGGCTATTTCGACAAGGCCGGCCAACTGCGCGACATGATCCAGAACCACTTGTTGCAGCTGCTGTGCCTGATTGCCATGGACCCGCCCAGCGAGCTCTCGGCCGACAGCATTCGTGACGAGAAGGTCAAGGTGCTCAAGGCGCTGGCGCCGATCACCGGCGATGGCTTGAGCACCCGTGTGGTGCGCGGCCAGTACATCGCCGGTTACAGCGACGGCAAGCCGGTGCCCGGCTACCTGGAAGAAGACAACGCCAACGCCCAGAGCGACACCGAGACCTTCGTCGCCCTGCGTGCCGATATCCGCAACTGGCGCTGGTCGGGCGTGCCGTTCTACCTGCGTACCGGCAAGCGCATGCCGCAGAAGCTGTCGCAGATCGTCATCCACTTCAAGGAAACCCCGCACTACATCTTCGCCCCGGAACAACGTTTGCAGGTCGGTAACAAGCTGATCATCCGCCTGCAACCGGACGAAGGCATTTCTTTACGGGTGATGACCAAGGAGCAAGGCCTGGACAAGGGCATGCAACTGCGCAGTGGCCCATTGCAGCTGAATTTTTCCGATGCCTGGCGCAGCGCGCGGATTCCGGATGCCTACGAACGCCTGTTGCTCGAGGTGATGCGCGGCAACCAGAACCTGTTCGTGCGCAAGGATGAAATCGAATATGCCTGGAAATGGTGCGACCAGTTGATCGCCGGCTGGCAAAGCGCAGGTGATGCGCCCAAGCCATACGCGGCGGGGTCCTGGGGGCCGATGAGCTCGATCGCACTGATCACACGAGACGGGAGGGCGTGGTATGGCGATATCTGAACTGCAATTGCCGGCGGCGGTAAAGGCGCATGAACTGGCCGATGGCAAGACCCTGGCGGCAACGCTGGCCCGCGATGTGGCCGAGCGGTTGCGGGCGGCAATTGCCGCAAAAGGCCAGGCTTGCGTGGTGTTGTCCGGTGGGCGCAGCCCGGTGCCGTTTCTCGAGCGCTTGGCTGCCGAGGCGCTGGACTGGTCGAAAGTGACCGTAAGCCTGGCGGATGAGCGCTGGGTGCCGGTGGAGCATGCCGACAGCAACGCCGGCCTGCTGGCCCGTCACCTGCTCAAGGGCGCGGCGGCCAAGGCCCGCTTCATTGGCCTGTACCAGCAGGCCGAGAACCTGGAACTCGCGGCGGCCAACGCCGATCAGGCACTGGCAGACCTGCCGGCCATCGACGTGCTGGTGCTGGGCATGGGCGACGATGGCCATACCGCCTCGCTGTTCCCCAACAGCCCCAAACTGGACGACGGCCTGGCCGCCAGCAGCCCACGCCGCTGCCTGCCGATGCTGGCGCCCAGCGTGCCGCACCAGCGCCTGTCGATGACCCGCGCGTTGCTGGCCAGTGCTGGCTTCATCGCGCTGGCCGTGCAAGGCCCGAACAAACTCGCTACCCTGCGCGCCGCGCTGGCGGGCAATGACCTTACCGAAATGCCGATACGCGCCTTTCTCCACGACCCCCTGGACATCTACTGGTGCCCATGAGCCAAGGATCCACAGTCATGACCACCCTTGAACGCCCACAGACTCTGCTCTCGATGGCCGACAAAGCCGCCCGGATCGACGCGATCTGCGACAAGGCGCGCATCCTGCCGGTGATCACCATCGCCCGTGAGCAAGACATCCTGCCGCTGGCCGACGCGCTGGCCGCAGGTGGCATTCGTACCCTTGAGGTGACCCTGCGCTCCCAGCACGGCCTGAAGGCGATCCAGGTGCTGCGCGAACAGCGACCAGAGCTGTGCATCGGTGCGGGTACGGTACTCGACCGCAGCATGTTCGCGGCGGTCGAAGCGGCTGGTGCGCAGTTCGTGGTCACCCCAGGCATCACCCAGGACATTCTCCAGGCGGGTGTCGACAGCGACATCCCGCTGCTGCCGGGCATCAGTACGCCGTCCGAAATCATGATGGGCTACGCCCTGGGCTACCGTCGGTTCAAGTTGTTCCCGGCGGAAATCAGCGGTGGCGTGGCAGCGATCAAGGCGTTTGGCGGCCCGTTCGGCGACATCCGCTTCTGCCCGACTGGCGGGGTGAACCCGGCCAATGTGCGCAACTACATGGCGTTGCCCAATGTGATGTGTGTGGGGGGTACCTGGATGCTCGACAGTAGCTGGATCAAGAACGGCGATTGGGCGCGGATCGAAGCGTGCAGTGCCGAGGCGATTGCGCTGCTGGACTGAAACTGAATGTGTTGTGTGCTTTACGGCTTATGGGGCGCTTGGTCGGCGCCCCTTTTTTTTGCCTGCAGGTTTGGTGTTGCCGGTGCTGGCCTCTTCGCGGGGCAAGCCT
>NZ_JANIAG010000209.1:0-8203 GCF_028682155.1 Pseudomonas sp. 39004 | reverse complement strand
AAAAAAATCTGCTTGCTACGCCTCTGCCGTGTTGTTCTTGTTATGTCAGAGCCGTTACCTGTTGTTTTTATTGGGTGTGTCGTTTTTCTTGTTCTTGTACCAAAGATATAGCAGGGCTCGTGCCAACTTTTACAAACCCTTTAAAATCAATCACTTAAGCGTTTATGGCAAAAACGCCGGACCTGAAATTTTGTCGATTTGTTTCCCTGTTACCCGATTTTTTGCTGTGAAACGTGGGGGAGGTAACACTCCACCCACATTCATGTGACACCCGTATGACTTACTGTGCGCTACGTGCCCGCGCCACCCGCGAGCCGTTGGCCCGGCCAAGCACCTGGCTGATGCGTTGCCCCGCAGCAATCAGGCGGTCCAGGTCGATGCCGGTCTCGATGCCCAGCCCCTGGAGCAGGTACAGCACGTCTTCGGTGGCGATGTTACCGGTGGCGCCTTTGGCATAGGGGCACCCCCCCAAGCCCGCTACCGAGCTGTCGAACACGCTGATGCCTTCAAGCAGGCTGGCATACACATTGGCCAAGGCCTGGCCGTAGGTGTCGTGGAAGTGCCCGGCCAGCTGCTGGCGGGGCACCTGGGCCGAGACGATGTCGAACAGCCGACGGGTATCACCGGCGGTACCGGTACCGATGGTGTCACCCAGCGACACCTCATAGCAGCCCATTTCATGCAGGGCTCGAGCGACCGGGGCAACCTGTTCGGCGCTGACCGTGCCTTCATAGGGGCAGCCCAGCACGCAGGAGACATAGCCACGCACGCGCACGCCGTGGTTGCGCGCGGCTTCCATGATCGGCTCGAAGCGTTTGAGGCTGTCGCTGATCGAACAGTTGATGTTGCGCTGCGAGAAGGCCTCGGACGCTGCGGCGAACACCGCCACCTCCTTTACCCCTGCCGCCAAGGCATCTTCGAAACCCCGCAGGTTGGGGGCCAGGGCTGCGTAGGTGACACCGGGCTTTTGCTGGATTGCGGCGAAGACTTCGGCGGAGCCGGCCATCTGCGGTACCCACTTGGGCGAGACAAAGCTGCCGACTTCGATGTAGGCCAGGCCCGCCTCGGTGAGGTCGTCCACCAGGCGTACCTTGTCGGCGACGCTGATGGGCTGGGCTTCGTTTTGCAGGCCGTCGCGGGGGCCGACTTCGACCAGACGGACTTCTTTGGGCAAGGGCATGGCGGGTTTCCTGTGGCGGGTCAACGGTTGTCTTTATTGTTCAAGGTTGCGGCGAGGGCTTGTTCACAGCGCTCCTGGGCGGTGTCGAGTTCGAGCTGCATCTGGTGGATGTCGAGCATCTGCTGTTCCAGCTGGGCGCGTCGTTCGGCGATTTTCACCAGCATGCTGTTGAGCTGCTTGAGATTGCCGCTGGTGGGGTCGTACAGCTCGATCAGCTCGCGGCATTCGGCGAGGGAAAAGCCGATGCGCTTGCCGCGCAGGATGAGTTTCAGGCTGACCTTGTCACGTGCCGAATAGATGCGTTCCAGGCCGCGCCGCTCTGGGCTCAGCAAGCCCTGTTCCTCGTAGAAGCGGATGGCGCGGGTGGTGATGTCCAGCTCGCGGGACAGGTCGGAGATGCTGTAGGTCTGAAGGCTCATGCTGGGGCTCGGCGTGGAGTATGCAGGTATCCTGAATGCAGGTTGACGTATACGTCAAGCAGGGCTTGAAGGCGTGTGAGGGTTTCTAATCTGGCACGCCTGTGCGCCGATACGCATTGGGTGTCTGCCCGCTTAGCCGCTTGAAGAACCGCGCAAAGTACGTCGGGTCGGTGAACCCCAGGGTATCCGACAACTGCCCGATGCTCATGCGGGTATAGAGGAGGTTGCGGCGCGCCTCCAGCAGCAGGCGCTGATGCACCACCTGCAAGGCGGTCTGCCCGCTCAATGCGCGGCACAGCTGGTTCAGCTGCAGGCTCGAGACGTTCAGCCGCGCAGCAAAATCCTCCACGGACAGGTGCTCGCGGTAATGGGCCTCGACCAGGCGCAGGTATTGCCCGAGCAATTGCCGGTCACGTTCGTCACGGTTGCGTGGCGTCTGCCCCAGTTGCTGCTGGCGGCTGATCCACACCATCAATGCTGTGACCAGCGCCTGCAGCATCGTCGCCCGGGCCGGGGCATTGCCCTGGTACTCCTGCTGCAAGGTGTCGATCAGGCTGCGCAAACGCTGGCGGTCCTTGCCCAGCGCATAGCACGCCGGCGCGGCAAGCATGCCCAGCGGCGCGCCCAGTTGCTGCTCAAGGCCCGCCACCAGCGCGGTGCCGAAGGTCAGCACATGCCCTTGGATGTCGGCACTGAAGCGAAAGCCGTGCACGGTCAATGGCGGTACTACTTGGATCGAGGCTTGGCTGATCGCGCGGCGAACCCCTTCGATCTCCACCTCGGCCTGGCCACGTTGCACATACAACAGCTGGAACAGCTCGGCGTGCTGGTGCGGTTTGATTTCCCAGTGGTGCAGGCGGCTGCGTGCCGGGATCGACTCGCAGTGCAGCAGGTCGGTGCCGGGCCACGCCTGGTTTTCGCCATACAGCTGGAACAACGGAATGCCGGGGAGGGTGGATTTCATGCGGGGATGCCTGTCCGTTAATCGAACGTTTTTTGTGAAAGTGCAGGTTTTGCATGGAATAGCACACTTAAACGGCTGCCGTTGCCCGTAAAAATGCAGATGCAAACCCTAACAGCAGATGCCCGGCCACTGCCAGTCCAGGCCGGCATCGCCCGACTAGAGACAACAACAATGAAAACTCAGGTTGCAATTATCGGTGCAGGTCCGTCTGGCCTGCTGCTCGGCCAATTGCTGCACAATGCCGGTATCGAGACCGTCATCGTCGAACGCCAGACCCCTGAATACGTGCTTGGGCGCATCCGTGCCGGGGTGCTTGAGCAAGGCACCGTCGACCTGTTGCGTGAGGCCGGTGTGGCGGCGCGCATGGACCGTGAAGGCCTGGTGCATGAAGGGGTCGAGCTGCTGGTCGGCGGGCGTCGCCAGCGGCTGGACCTCAAGGCCCTGACCGGCGGCAAGACAGTGATGGTCTACGGCCAGA
The DNA here is from genome assembly GCF_028682155.1 of Pseudomonas sp. 39004. NCBI lineage: Bacteria > Pseudomonadati > Pseudomonadota > Gammaproteobacteria > Pseudomonadales > Pseudomonadaceae > Pseudomonas > Pseudomonas sp. 39004. Next base: position 5,162 of record NZ_JANIAG010000209.1, on the reverse strand, counting down.
CCGAGGTCACCCGTGACCTGATGCAGGCGCGTGAAGCCAGTGGGGCACCGATCATCTACGCGGCGAACAATGTGCAGCCGCATGAGCTCAAAGGCGAGCGACCGTACCTGACGTTCGAGAAGGACGGCCAGGCCCACCGCCTGGAATGTGACTACATCGCCGGTTGCGATGGTTTCCACGGGGTTTCCCGGCAGAGCATTCCCGAGGGCGTGCTCAAGCAGTACGAGCGGGTCTATCCGTTTGGCTGGCTTGGCTTGCTGTCCGATACGCCCCCGGTCAATCACGAACTGATCTATGCCCACCACGAGCGGGGTTTCGCGCTGTGCAGCCAACGCTCGCAGACGCGCAGCCGCTATTACCTGCAAGTGCCGCTGGACGATAAGGTCGAAGCCTGGTCCGACGAGCGTTTCTGGGACGAACTCAAGGCCCGTTTGCCCGCCGAGGTGGCGGCTGACCTAGTCACTGGCCCAGCCCTGGAAAAAAGCATCGCGCCGCTGCGTAGCCTGGTGGTCGAACCGATGCAGTACGGCCACCTGTTCCTGGTAGGTGACGCTGCGCACATCGTCCCACCCACCGGCGCCAAAGGTTTGAACCTGGCAGCTTCGGACGTCAACTACCTCTACCGCATCCTGGTCAAGGTGTACGGCGAAGGGCGTACCGACCTGCTTCAGCAATATTCGCCGCTGGCCCTGCGTCGGGTATGGAAGGGCGAGCGTTTCAGCTGGTTCATGACCCAGCTGCTGCATGACTTCGGCAGCCACAAGGATGCCTGGGACCAGAAGATGCAGGAGGCAGACCGCGAGTACTTCCTGAACTCCCCGGCGGGGCTGTTGAACATTGCCGAGAACTATGTGGGGCTGCCGTACGAAGCAGTAGTCTGACCGGCCATTGCCCAAACGAATTGTGCCTGCCTCGAAATTAGCGGGTCAGTAGCGCCTCCATCTCCCGGTATCCCCGCTGGCGCGCATGCTCCAGCGCGGTAACCCCGTCCTTGTCGGCAATCTGCCGATCCGCCCCCGCAGCCAGCAGCCGGCGCACAATCTCCACATGCCGCGGCCCGCCATCCCCCAGGATCACTGCCTCCATAAGCGCGGTCCAGTGCAGCCGGTTCAGGTGGTTCACGTCCACCCCGGCGTCTATCAGCATCTGCACGGTCTCGACGTGCCCACGCTCCGCCGCAGGGATCAACGCAGTTCCCCCGTATCGGTTGGTGCTCCGGAGGTCGGCACCGTGGCTCAGGGTCAGCCGCAGGATGCCGTTCAGGCCCCGGGCGCCGGCATACAGATAAGGGCTGTCATCAATATTGTCTTTGGCGTTCACGTCGGCACCGGCCTCGATCAGCGCTTGGGCCGCCGCAACCTGGTTGCCGTGAGTGGCCACCAGCAGGGCAGTGCGCCCTTGCTCATCACGGCTTTCCAGTCGGGCACCTTGTGTCAGCAACTGTTGCAAGGTGCGCACGTCATCGTGACTGGCAGCGTTGTGCAGGCGTTTGTCCATGGTGGTGTTCTCGGCGTGGGCGGCAAGGCTGGTGAACAGGGCGAACAGCATGGTCGCGAGTGGTATACGCATGGGATGGGCTCCTTGGTGACCTGTCTGCATCCTAGAAAAATCACACCAGGTCTTGAAGTTAAGTTTGCGCATGACCGACAGTGGTCTGCTGAATAGACAAGGCAGGAAGCAAAACGATGAAGTTCTCCACACCGCTGATGAGCGCGCTGTGCCTGGCGGTCGCGAGTGGGTGGGCCTGTGCCGACCAGGTGATGCCCGCACCACCCGAGCTGGCGTCCGGCTATCGCACTGGCCTGCAGCCGGTGCACGCCAACCGGCATATGGCCGCCGCCGCCAACCCGCTGGCCACCGAAGCGGGGCGGGCGATGCTGCGTGCCGGCGGCAGCGCCATCGACGCGGCCATCGCCATGCAAATGGTGCTGACCCTGGTCGAGCCGCAATCCAGCGGCATCGGTGGTGGGGCTTTTATCCTGTACTGGGACGGCAAGCGCGTGCAGGCTTTCGACGGCCGGGAGACTGCCCCGGCGCAGGTAACGGAAAAACTGTTCTTGCAAGCCGATGGTTCACCGATGCCGTTCAAGGCGGCGCAGATCGGCGGGCGCTCAGTGGGTGTGCCCGGGGTACTGCGCGCGCTGAAACTGGCTCACGAGCAGCACGGCAAGCTGCCTTGGCAGCAACTCTTTGCACCGGCCATTGCGCTGGCACGTAACGGTTTCCCAGTTTCCGAACGCCTTCACACCCTGGTGGCGGGCGACCCGTATATTGCCCGTTCACCCTCCATGGCCCGCTACTTCCTGGATGAAAAGGGCAAGCCGCTGCCGGTGGGCACGACGCTGCGCAACCCCGAGCTTGCGCAAACCTTCGAGCAGATTGCCGCGCACGGTCCCCGGGCGTTCTATACCGGTGAAATCGCCGGGGCCATCGTGGCCAAGGTGCGCAGCCATGCCAATGCCGGTTACCTGTCGTTGCAGGATCTTGAGCAGTACCGCGCCAAGGAGCGCGAGCCGGTGTGCGGCCCCTACAAGGCCTGGCGTATCTGCGGCATGCCGCCGCCATCGTCGGGTGGGGTGACGGTGTTGCAGACGCTGGGCGTGCTTGAAGCCGTGCAGCGCGCCACGCCACAACGCGACCTGGCAGCATTGCGGCCGCTGGCGAACGCGTCCCCGGCAGGCCTGGAGGCATCGCCGCTGGCCGTGCACCTGATCGCCGAGGCCGAGCGCCTGGCCTATGCCGACCGCGCTCAGTACCTGGCCGACAGCGATTACGTGCCGGTCCCGGTCAGGGGCCTGATCGACGCCACCTATCTGGCCAGCCGAGCAGCGCTGATCGGCGAGTACAGCATGAAGCGCGCGCGCCCAGGCACCCCGCAGGGCGCGGACCTGGCCCTGGCCCCTGACCGTTCGCCGCTGCGCATTTCCACCTCGCATCTTTCTGCGGTGGACGACAGTGGGCAGGCCTTGGCGATGACCACGTCGGTGGAGGCCGCGTTCGGCGCGCACCTGATGGTCAAGGGCTTCCTGTTGAACAACCACCTGACCGACTTTTCCTTCCTGCCGCAGGAGCATGGCAAGCCGGTGGCGAACAGGGTCGAACCGGGCAAGCGGCCCTTGTCGGCCATGGCGCCGACCCTGGTGTTTTCACGTACCTCGGGGGAGCTGGTGGCCAGCCTCGGTTCGCCCGGCGGGTCGCAAATCATTGGCTACGTGAGCAAAGCCCTGGTCGGCTTGCTGGACTGGCGGCTCGACCCGCAGCAGGCCAGCAGCCTGCCCAACTTCGGCAGCCGCAATGCCGCTACCGAGGTGGAAGCACAGTTGACCAGCCCGGCGCTGATCCGCCAACTGGCGGCCTGGGGGCACGAGGTCACGCCCATGACCATGACCAGTGGCATGCAGATTATCCAGCGCGACACCAACGGTTGGTCAGGCGGCGCCGACCCGCGGCGCGAAGGCGTGGCGCTCGGCGATTGACGGCGCGCGTTGCGGGGCATCAGGTAGCGTGGTAGAAGTCACTCTTGTTATTTAGAAGTTGAATATCAAGATGTCTATCAGCGTGAAATCGAATAGAGCCCTGTTCGACCTCGACCTGCTGCGCGCCATTGTCGTGGTGGCCGATTGCGGCAGTTTCACCACCGCCGCCGCGCGGCTGCATTCGACCCAATCCACCATCAGCCAGAAGGTGCGGCGCCTCGAAGAAATGGTCGGCCACCGTCTGCTGGTACGCGGCAACCGTGATGTGCTGCCGACCGACGCCGGGCAGACCTTGCTCGGCTATGCCCGCCATATGCTGGCCTTGAACGACCAGATGCTCGAAGCGTTGGCCGGGGCGATGGTGGGTGTCACGGTGCGCCTGGGCGTGCCCGAGGACTTCGTCGGTGGGCGCACCACCAATGCCTTGTCGGCGTTCAGCCGCCTGCACCCCCAGGTCAAACTGGAGGTTACCAGCGGGCTGTGCCGCGACCTCAGCCAGGCCTATGACAATGGCGAGCTTGACCTGGTGCTGCTCAAACAGCGGCGTAACAGCCGCGAAGGGGTGGCGTGCTGGCCAGAGCGCCTGCAGTGGATAGACAGTGCACGCATGCCGTCTTTCGAGCTCGACCCGATTCCGTTGGTGACCTTTCCGCCGCGCGGTTTGTACCGCGACGACATGATCACCGCCATCGAAGGCATGGGCCGGCGCTGGCGAATCAGCTTTACCAGTTCCAGCCTCAGCGGCATCCAGGCTGCGGTAGCCGATGGCATGGGTATCAGCCTGCTGCCACCTCGGGCGGCAACGCGTGAACACCAGGTACTGGGGGGCGAACAAGGTCTGCCCGAGGTCGACAGTTACGAGATCGTCATCGTGCACCGGCCCACGGCGGACGTGATGGTCAAGGCATTGGCCGAGGTCATGACGCAGTTGCTGGCTGGCGGCGGGATCTAGAGCCCGGTGCAGGCTCGTGCAGGTAAAGTGTTTCAGGCTATGGCCGAATGGAATGCTTGAGGGGCTGTGCAGTCCCACTTGTTATCCGGGTACGACACCCATCATCCCACGCCATGGAGAAACAACATGAAAGCAGCGCTTTTCGTTGCATTGCTGGCCAGCGCAGGCCTCGCCCAGGCCGCCGAGAAGGTGGAGCTCAAGCTGGCAGGCCCCGACGGCCCAGGCAAGTCGATAGGCACCATCAGCATCGAACAGAACAAGTACGGCGCGCTATTGACCCCTGATCTCAAGGACCTGCCGCCTGGCGTGCACGGCTTCCACTTGCATCAGAATGCGTCGTGCGCACCCACCGAGGAAAACGGCAAACCTGTGCCTGCAGGTGGCGCGGGCGGCCACTGGGACCCGGATTCGACCCAGGCGCACAAGGGCCCGTTCGATGACAGCGGCCACCGTGGCGACCTGCCGGCGTTGTACGTCGGTGCCGACGGCAAGGCCACCTACCCCGTACTTGCGCCCCGCCTCAAGGCCGAGGACTTCAAAGGCCATGCGCTGATGGTGCATGCCGGTGGCGACAACCACAGCGACCACCCCGAAAAACTGGGTGGTGGCGGTGCACGCGTGGCGTGTGGGGTTGTGCAGTAACAGGTGTTCGCCACAGCATTTTCAGCGCCTGTGAGATCGAGCGCCGCCCGCGCGGCGCTCGATATCCGCCCCCCTGAAGAAACCAAGACAGG
>NZ_JANIAG010000208.1:0-8242 GCF_028682155.1 Pseudomonas sp. 39004 | reverse complement strand
CCCACCGCCTTGGCAAAGGCCCGGGTAAACGCCGCCACCGATTGGTACCCCACCTGCGCGCCCACTTGCTCCACGGTATTGCCCGCCCGTAGCAGCTGACTGGCATGGCGCATGCGCAGCGCCAGCAGCACTTGCCCCGGAGATTGCCCGGCCAGTTCATTGAAACGCTTGAAAAACGCCGACCGCGACAAGCCGGTGCAGGCGGCCATGCTCTCCAGTGTCCAGGCTTGCCCCGGTTGCTCGATCAACTGTTCCAGCAGCCCGGCAAACGCCGGCTGGCGGGCGAGGGCGACCAGCCCGCCCAGTGACTGCCCGGCATTGACCTGCTGGCGCAGCACGTACAGGAACAACAGGTGCGTCAGCCGCTCCAGCAACGTCTGTGACGGGCCGGCGGTGCGCCGACATTCTTCCAGAATCAGCTCGAACAGCGCCCGCGCTGCACTGCCGGCGGGGTCTTCGGCGCGCAGCAGGATCCAGTCGGCGAGGCCTTCGACAATCAGTGAAGAAAGGCCGGACTGGAAATGGAAGAAGCCACAAACCAGCCCGACGCCGTCGCGGGCTTCGCTATCCAGTGCCTGCATGGCCTGACGCGGTTGGGCGCAGGCGTCGACCGGGTCCTGCTCGCTGGAGAAGCGATAGGCAAGGTCGCGCAACAGGAATACTGCATCTCCCTTCTTCAGGCGCACCGGTTGCGGCTGGCCGTCGATGTGCAGCCAGCAATATCCTTGCACCACCAAGTGGAAGCTGGCGCGGCCCATGCCCTGGGTGCTGGCGTGCCAGCCACCGCAGTAGCGGCCGACATGAAACAGGCTGGCATCGAGCTCCAGGCCTTCTAATAACCAATCGACAAGGTGGCTGGACGAAATCATCTAATGCAAAGACTCAGGAGCAAGGAAAGGCGACTGATGAATATGGAGGCGAATTCTTATAACCAACAGACTGTAAGGACACCCACCACAGGAGACCACTCCATGTCCTCGCGCATTACTTTACACACTCTGCAGAGCGCCCCGGAAGCGGCCCGTCCATTCCTCGAGAACGCCCAGAAGAATTCCGGCTTCATCCCCAACCTGCTGGGCGTGCTGGCCAACGCCCCGGCCGCCCTGGAAACGTACGTGACCGTGTCGGCGCTCAATGGCATGTCCGAGCTGACCCTGGCCGAGCGAGAGGTGGTGCAGCTGATTGCCGCTACCCAGCATGGCTGTGACTTCTGCGTCGCCGGCCACACTGCGGTGGCCTTGAACAAGGCCAAGCTGCCCCAGGACGTGGTCGATGCGCTGCGCGCCCGTGGCGAACTGCCCGATGCCCGCTACGAAACCCTGGCCGCGTTTGCCCGTGAAGTGATCGCCACCCGTGGCAACGTCAGCGAGCCCACCTACCAGGCATTTCGCGATGCCGGCTTCAGCGAAGGCAACGCCCTGGAGGTGATTCTTGGCGTGAGCCTCGCAACCTTGTGCAACTTTGCTAATGTCTTCGCCCAGACACCGCTCAACGACGAACTCAGCAAGTACCGCTGGCAGCCGTCTGCGTAAGCCAAGTGTGGTGCCGACCACGCCGGCGTTTTCAAAGGAGTAGAGACATGCTTGATCCCGCATTTCGGCAATGGCTGGATGCCAACGCCGAGGCAATCGACCAAGGCGTGTGCGACCCGCACCTGGTCCTGGCGCACATCGCCGAAGCGCAAGTGCTGCGCGTCGGCGTCGATCCGGCCCAGGGCGGCACGGGCGGGCAGGTGAGCGACGCGGTCGAAGCGATCGCGGCCATTGCCAGCCGTTCATTGGCGGCGGCGTTCGTCTGCTGGGGCCAGCGCGCCTTCATCGAATACCTGCTGCAAAGCCCCAACCAGCTGCTGCGCGAGCGCCTGTTGCCGCGCCTGTTGACGGGCGAGCTGGCCGGTGCAACCGGGCTGTCCAATGCCATGAAGTTTCTCTCCGGCATCGAGAGCCTGCAGGTGCGAGGCCGCCAGAGCCGCGACGGGTGGCAGCTTGAAGGCCGGCTGCATTGGGTGACCAACCTGCGCAAGAGCGGTTTTGTGGTGGCGGCAGCCATCGAGGGGGATGCCGAAGGGGCACCGTTCGTGGTGGCCATTCCATCCGAGGCGCAAGGGTTGGAGCGCTCGGACGACCTGCAACTGATGGGGCTGCAATCGAGCAATACCGCCGCACTGGCGTTCCACCAGGTCGAGCTGGGCCGCGAGTGGCTGCTGCACGAGAATGCCCGCGCGTTCCTGCCCAAGGTGCGCCCGGCCTTCCTGGCACTGCAATGCGGCATGGCCATCGGCCTGGCCCGGCGGGCACTGGATGAGGTGGCGGCACACCTGCAAGGCCGTGGCTCGTTCCTCGACGAGGCCGGCCAGGTGCTGAAGGCGCGCCTGGAAAACACCGTAAGCGAACTCAAGCAGGGCCTGCTCGACGAGCGTTTCCTGCAGCAGCCGGCGGCGCTGTTCAAACTGCGCATCACCCTCGCCGAATGCGCTGCCGACGCGGTGCAGTTGGAGCTGCAGGCCAGTGGCGGCAAGGCCTACCTCAGTGAGTATGGCGAAGGCTTCGCCCGCCGTTGGCGCGAGTCGGCGTTCGTGCCGATCGTGACGCCGAGCCTGGTGCAACTGCGCGCCGAACTGCAACGCCAGGCGGGCGCCGCATGAGCGAGGTACTGCTCGACGCCCGTGCCATCAGCCTGGGCTACCCCCGCGAGGGGGGCTGGCAAGAGGTGCTGGCACAGTTCGACCTGCAGCTGGCGCCGGGCGAGGTGGTGAGCATCCTGGGCCCCAGTGGTGTCGGCAAGTCCAGCCTGTTGCGGGTGCTGGCCGGCCTTCAGGCACCGCGTGGCGGTAGCGTGACGCTGCGCGGCGAGCCGCTGCAAGGGCCGCATCCGCGCCTAGCGGTGGCCTTCCAGGACCCCAGCCTGCTGCCCTGGTTGAGCCTTGAGAAGAACGTCGCCTTCGGCCTGGACTTTGCCCGCCAGCCTAAATTGGCGGCCAGCGAGCGGCGTGCGCGCATCGACCATGCGATTGCCGCCGTGGGCCTGGCCCATGCGCGCAACCAGTACCCGGCGCAGTTGTCCGGTGGCATGGCCCAACGCACGGCGCTGGCCCGCTGTCTGGCGCGTCAACCTGAAGTGCTGTTGCTTGACGAGCCGTTCGGCGCCCTCGACGAAGTGACCCGCGCCGACATGCAGCAACTGCTGCTGCAACTGATCGCCACCCACAATACTGCGGCGGTGCTGATCACCCACGATATCGACGAAGCCCTGCTGCTGTCCGACCGGGTCCTGCTACTGGGCAACCACCCAGCGCATATCCTCGGCCAGTGGTGTATCGACCTGCCGCAGCCGCGCACGCACCGGGTCGAGGAACTGGGCGCCCTGCGCATCGAGATCGTCAAAACCCTTCGGCGGGCAAGCCGCACAGTCGAACCTTCCCCAACCCCCTTGCCCTCGGAGGCTGTCCATGTGCATGGATGACTGCTGTTCTGCTTCGTCGCGTCGCGACTTCCTCAAGCTTGGCGCCATGCTCACTGCCGCCGGTGCCTTGCCGTTGCTGTCGAGCTTGCAAGCCCGCGCTGCCGCCGAACCGGACGCGCCGGTGCGCATCGGCTACTTGCCGATCACCGACGCTACGCCGTTGCTGGTGGCGCACAACAATGGCCTGTTCGAGGCCGAAGGCATCAAGGCCGAGCGCCCGGTGCTGCTGCGCAGTTGGGCGCAGGTGATCGAGGCGTTCATCTCCGGCCAGGTCAACGTGATCCATCTGTTGTCGCCAATGACCGTATGGGCGCGCTACGCCAGCAAGGTGCCGGCCAAGGTCGTGGCCTGGAACCATGTCGGCGGTTCGGGCCTGACCGTAGCGCCCGACATCACCGACATGAAGCAACTGGGCGGCAAGACCGTGGCTATCCCGTTCTGGTACTCGATCCATAACGTCGTGCTGCAGCAGATGCTCAACGATAACGGCCTGACCCCGGTGTCCAAACCGGTCAATACGCAGCTTGCGGCCAACGAAGTCAACCTGCTGGTGCTGCCGCCGTCCGACATGCCCCCGGCACTAGCCAGCAAGCGTATCGCTGGTTATATCGTCGCCGAACCGTTCAACGCCCTGGCCGAAAACCTCAAGGTTGGCCGTGTGCAGCGGTTTACCGGCGATGTCTGGCGCAACCACGCCTGCTGCGTGGTGTTCATGCACGAGCACGACCTCAACAACCGCCCGGAGTGGTCGCAGAAGGTAGTCAACGCCATCGTCAAGGCCCAGCAATGGACCCGCGAGCACCGCGCCGAAGCCGCCGCATTGTTGTCCAAGGCCGGCCCCAACAAGTACACCCCGCACGAACCTGCGGTGCTGAGCAAAGTCCTGGCCCCAGCCGCCGAGGATCGCGCAGCCTATATCGCCAGTGGTGCGATCCAGCACCAGCAGTGGGACGAGCGGCGTATCGACTTCCAGCCTTACCCGTTCCCCAGCTACACCGAGGAGCTGGTCAAGCGCCTGCAGCGCACGTTGATCGAAGGCGACAGTGGTTTTCTCGCAGGCCTGGACCCGGCGCAAACCGCCCGCGACCTGGTCGATGACCGCTTCGTGCGCAACGCCATCGCCGCCGTTGGCGGGCCATCGGTGTTCGGCATTGCCGACAGCTTCGAGCGTAGCGAGGAGTTCGCGGTCTGATGGGCAAGCATGTGGTTCATACCGGCCTGGGCTTGGCCGGGCTGTTGCTGTTGCTGCTGGTGTGGTGGGCAGGTGTGGCGCTGTTTGGCGAGGCCGACGGCCTGTCGGCGCGCTTCGCGCCCGAGGCCACCCTGGCCAGCCTGGTCGAGCTGCTGGGGCAGGGCGAGGTCTACGGCCACGTCTGGGTCAGCCTCAAACGTATTTTGATCGGGCTGCTGTTGGCGCTGTTGATCGGCGTACCACTCGGTTTGCTGGTGGGCAGCTACCGGCACCTGGAGGCGGCGACCACGCCGGCCTTCCAGTTTCTGCGGATGATTTCGCCGCTGTCGTGGATGCCGGTGGTGGTGATGCTGATGGGGGTGGGCGACCAGCCGATCTATTTCCTGCTGGCCTTCGCCGCGCTGTGGCCGATTCTGCTCAACACCGCTGCGGGCGTGCGCCAGCTCGACCCGCGCTGGTTGCAACTGAGCCGCAGCTTGAGTGCCACGCGCTGGGAGACGTTGTGCAAGGTGATCGTGCCGGGGGTGATCGGCCATGTGCTGACCGGTGTGCGTCTGGCCATCGGCATCCTGTGGATCGTGCTGGTGCCGTGCGAGATGCTGGGGGTCAGTGCGGGGTTGGGGTATTTCATTCTCGACACCCGCGACCGGCTGGCGTATTCGGAGCTGATGGCGATGGTGCTGCTGATCGGCGTGCTGGGGTTCATGCTCGATGCCCTGGCGCGTGGCTTGCATCGGCGCTGGGTGCATGGCTGAAAACAGTAGGGGCCGCTGTGCGGCCCCCGTATCAATGCACGGTCTTGCGCTGCCTTACACAGGCCTGCGCCTGAACAGCCAGCTCGTCCAGCCGCTCGTCGCGCATCTGCTCGGCCTCGATCATCGCATCCTCGCCCTGCTGGTTGAGCAGGTAGGTATGGATCTGGTGCACCTCGGTGGTCTGGTAGATCGGCCCGATATCCAGCCGGCCAATCAACGCCCCGCTGGCTTGCCCGGTGCTGCTCATCAGCACCTGCGGCCCGTTGGCCGCCACCACCTGCATGCCCATCGCTTCGAACCAGGGTACCTGGCCGGCGAAGGTGTTCAGTTCGACGCAGGTGTGGCGCGCCTGCAGGTCAGCCAGCAGGGCGCGGGCGATACCTTGGCGGCGATGGCTGGCGCGCACGGCGAGAAACGCCAGCGCGCAGGTGGCCGGGTCGTCATCCGCCGGCAACGCCAGGGCGAAGCCGAGCAACTGGTCCGGGGCGTCGGCATCCAGCGCCAAGGTCAGCGTCACCGACAGGCCACCGGTACCGTCCATGGCCTGCAGGTACTGGTGCACCTCCATCCCGACACCGTACTGGTACAGCGGATACAGCGGGTTGTCGGCAAGAATGGCAACGCTGCTCAATTCGCCGACGTGGTTGATCACCAGCTCACGGATCTGGTTCTGGAAAGACTCGGGCGGCACGCTGTCGAGGCGGCTCAGGATGAACATCGGGGGGCGGGCTCCGGCGGGTAGGAATACAACCCGCGCCTTGCTGACGCGGGTAGTACAGTCTAACCGGTTTTGCCGAATCAGCCTTGCGCGTGTAGCGCCGCGAGCATCAGCTCGAGGTTTTGCACCGCCGCCCCGGAGGCGCCCTTGCCAAGGTTGTCGAACACCGCAGTCAGCAATACCTGGCCATGCTCCGGGTTGGCGTACAGCGCCAGGCGCAGGTCATTGCTGTCGTTCAGCGCTTCGGGGTCGAGCGCCGCCGCCGGGCCTTGCTGATGCAGGGGCATCAGTTGCACGTGGCGAGCCCCTTCATAGTGCTGTTGCAGGCAGGCATGCAGCTGTTCGGCGCTGACCTGGCCGGGCAGCAGGCGCAGTTGCAACGGGATGCTGAGGACGATGCCCTGGCGATAGGCGCCGTAGCCGGGCATGAACACTGGCCGCGCCGACAGCCCGGCGTGCTGTTGGATCTCCGGCACATGCTTGTGCGCCAGCTCCAGGCCATACATTTGCAAGGTCGGGGTTTTCTCGGTACTTGGCTGCTCATGGCGCTCGACCGCCGCGCGGCCGCCACCGGAGTAGCCCGAGATGGCATGAATGCTCAGTGGGTAGTCGGCTGGCAACAGCCCGGCGCTGATCAGCGGGCGCAGCAAGGCGATTGCACCTGTGGGGTAGCAGCCAGGGTTGCTGACACGCTTGCTGTGGGCGATACGCTCGGCTTGCTGTTCATCCAGCTCCGGCAGGCCATAGACCCAACCTGGGCTGGTGCGGTGGGCGGAACTGGCGTCGATAACCCGTACTTGCGGGTTATGGATCGCCGCCACGGCTTCGCGCGCTGCGTCATCGGGCAGGCAGAGTACGGCGATGTCGGCGCTATTGATCGCTTCGGCGCGGCGTTGTGGGTGCTTGCGCTCGGCTTCGGGCAGGGTCAGCAGGCGCAAGTCGCTGCGCCCGTGCAGGCGCGCGTGAATCTGCAGGCCAGTGGTGCCTTGGTCACCGTCGATGAAGACAACAGGGGTGTGCATGGTCGGGGTCCGGTCGGGGGAGAGATGGCCTATGCTCGCCTGCGGCTGGACTAAAGGAAATTTGAATATCATGATGCTGACGTTCATTTTTACTGAAGCATGCCATGCGCGAAATCAGCCTTGACCGCCTCCGCACCCTGGTCGAAATCTCCGACCTGGGTTCTTTTGCCGAGGCCGCACGCCGGCTCAACCTGGCCCCGCCCACCATCAGCCTGCACGTGGCCGAGCTGGAGGCGCGGGTGGGCGCCCCCTTGCTCACCCGTAACCGTGGCCAGGTGCGCCCTACGGCCATTGGTGAGACGTTACTGGCCCGCGCCCGACGCCTGCTGGCCGACGCCGACCTGGCCCTGGAAGAGGTTCGCCGTCAGGTCGAAGGCCTGACCGGCCGGGTACGGTTGGGCGCCTCGACCGGCGCCATCGCCCACCTGTTGCCCAAGGCGCTGGAACACTTGCGTGTGGCTCACCCGGGGATCGACGTGCAGGTCCAGGTGCTGACCTCCCAGGCGTCACTGGCGCGGCTGCGCGAGGGGGCCTTGGACATTGGCCTGGTGGCCTTGCCGCAAGTTGCGGGCAAGGGGCTAAAGGTCACACCTTGGCGGCGCGACCCGATCCTGGCCTACGTGCCGGCCGACTGGCAGCCGCCGGCCAAGGTAACGCCGGCATGGTTGGCGCAGCGGGCGTTGATTCTGAATGACAGCAGCACGCAGTTGTCGCGGGTGACGGGGGAGTGGTTCGCGGCGGCGGGGTTGTTCCCCCCACCGCGCATCGAGCTGAACTACAACGATGCGATCAAGAGCCTGGTGGGGGCGGGGTACGGTGCGACGTTGCTGCCGCAGGAGGGCGACGCGGCGGAGCTGGACCGGCGTATTGCCCGCCGGCCGTTGCGTCCGGGGTTGTGGCGGCAGTTGGGGATTGCCTGCCGAGAGGGGCAGGTCGAGCGGGCCACGGGGTATGTGCTGGAGGCGCTGGAGCGGTTGTTGTAGGGCACCTGCTGGCGCTGGGAAAGCATTAGGGCTGGCGGGTGCATGCCATGATGCTTTCAGCGCCTGTGAGATCGAGCGCCGCCCGCGCGGCGCATCGCGAGCGAAGCTCG
>NZ_JANIAG010000207.1:0-8322 GCF_028682155.1 Pseudomonas sp. 39004 | reverse complement strand
CACCCTGCGCGAGGTGACGCGCCAGCCGGTGGCGGACTTCGAGGCAGCGCTGGCCGAGATCCCGCAGATCGTCGAGGCGCAGCGGTTGTTCGGCGACCCGGATTACCTGCTGCACGTGGTGGCGAAGGACCTGCCAGCGTTTCAGAGGCTATATGACGAGCACCTCACCAGCATTCCCAATGTGAAGCGGCTGAGTTCGACGTTGGTGATGAAGGAAGTGATTCAGGACCGGCTGTTACCGATGCAGTGACAATTTCTGATTTTCTACCGCCTGTTCACCTGCACTGGAAACGCGCACTGCGCACCACGCCGGCTCACCTGTGCTGTTTCCCGACAGCCTGCAGCCCCCAACCTCAAGGCTTTCAGCGCGGTGGCCCGCTCCTTGCTACCACTCGTCCCTTAACCTTTTGTCAGCCTTAGGTTTTTTAAGGTTTATGGGCACATATTTACTAATTTCTCGTTATCCCGACTCCCCGCATCATCCCTCCAACAAGAACGCGTTGCCCTTCGCCGGCACGCCCCCGGGCAGTACCCCCTGCCCCACCTTGCCTTGGAGTCAGTCATGACCAGTGCAGCCAACACGGCACCCCTCATAGAAAAACACACGATCGGCTACGTGCCCCCGCAAGACCGCCATGGAAAGGTAAGGGATCTGTTCACATTGTGGTTCGGCGGCAACATCGCGCCGCTGCCCATCGTCACCGGCGCGCTGGGCGTGCAGTTGTTTCACCTGAACCTGGTGTGGGGCATCATCGCCATCCTGGTCGGCCACCTGGTCGGCGGGGTGTTGATGGCGCTGCACTCGGCCCAGGGCCCGCAGATGGGCATCCCGCAGATGATCCAGAGCCGCGCCCAGTTCGGCTCGCTCGGCGCGCTGCTGGTGGTGGTGATCGCCGGGGTGATGTACATCGGCTTCTTCGCCTCCAACATCGTCCTGGCCGGCAAGTCGCTGCATGGTGTGGTCGAGGCCGTACCGGTACCGGTGGGTATCGTCATCGGTGCGCTGGGATCGGGCATCATCGGCATCATCGGCTACCGCTTCATCCACGTGCTCAACCGCATCGGCACCTGGGTGCTGGGCATCGGCATCGTGGTCGGCTTCGGCTACATCTTCAGCCACGTGCAAAGCGACGACTTCCTGACCCGCGGCGGCTTCAACCTGGCCGGCTGGCTGGCCACCGTGTCGCTGGCGGCGCTGTGGCAGATCGCCTTTGCCCCTTATGTGTCGGATTACTCGCGCTACCTGCCGGCTGACGTGAAGGTCTCATCGACCTTCTGGACCACGTACCTGGGCTCGGCCCTGGGTTCGAGCCTGTCGTTCATCTTCGGCGCCGTGGCGGTGCTGGCGATCCCGGCCGGCATGGACACCATGGACGCGGTCAAGCTCGCCACCGGCACCCTCGGCCCGATCATGCTGGTGCTGTTCCTGCTCAGCGTGATCAGCCACAACGCCCTCAACCTGTACGGCGCGGTGCTGTCGATCATCACCCTGATCCAGACCTTCGCCCACCGCTGGATCCCCACCGCCAAGAGCCGCGCGGTGCTGTCGCTGATCGTGCTGACGGCTTGCAGTGTGGTAGCGGTGTTCGCCTCGAAGGACTTCATCGGCCACTTCGTCGACATGGTGCTGGTGCTGCTGGTGGTGCTGGTGCCCTGGACCGCGATCAACCTGATCGACTTCTATGTGATCCACAAGGGCGACTACGACATTCAGTCGATCTTCAAGGTCGATGGCGGCATCTACGGGCGCTACAACCCACAGGCGCTGATTGCCTATGCGGTGGGCATCGTGGTGCAGATCCCGTTCATGAACACGCCGCTGTACGTCGGGCCGATCTCCGAGCACATCAACGGTGCCGACCTGTCGTGGCTGGTCGGGCTGCTGGTCACCTCGCCGCTGTACTGGTGGCTGGCGAGCCGCGACAGTGCCTATCGTCGTCGGCAGACCAGCGCCAAGCTGGCGATGGGCGTCTGATCGCCCGCTGAGCCAACCTGCATCACCAGCAACCGGCCCGTGGCAACACGGGCCGGTTTGTTTCTGACGCCCCGCACGGCGTTTTTAACCGCCTCGCCATTTTTCCAGCAGGATCGACACGAACTTTTCTGCAGCCGGCGACAGCGAAGCCCCACGCCGGTAGACCAGGCCCAGAGTTCGCGTCACCTGTGGGTCGGTCAGGGGCACGCTGACCAGCGTCGGGTGGTCCGCTGCCGGCATGGCCAGGCTGGGCATCGCAGACACACCAAGCCCTGCCTCGACCATGCCGAGCGAAGTGGACAGGTGCTGCACCTCATAAAACCATTTGGGCCGAATGTTGAGCCCCGACAAGGCGTGGTCCAGCAGCATGCGGTTACCACTCAGGCGCCCCACGCCGATCAGGCGGTGGTCAGCGAGCTGCGTCCAGGTCACCGATTCGCGGCTTGCCAGTTCATGATCGCGGCGGCAGGCCAGCACGAAATGCTCGTTGACCAGCGGCACAAACTCGATGTCCGGGTGCTGGCCACTCATCATGTTGATGCCGAAATCGGCCTCGCCGCGCAAGACCGCTTCAAGGCCATCGTTGGCGCTGAGGTCGAGCAGGCGGATGCGAATTTTCGGGTATTGCTCGTTGTACTGGCGAATCACGGTGGGCAGAAAGTAGAACGCCGCCGTCGGGATGCACGCCAGGGTGACTTGCCCGGTCTGACGCTCGGCCAGTTCGCGGATACTCAGGATCGAGTCTTCGAAGTCATCAAGCAGGCGCCGCGCCTTGGGCAGGAAATCGCGGCCGACACTGGTCAGGCCAACCCGACGCGTGGTTCGTTCGAGCAAAGGCGTGCCCAGGCCCTCTTCCAGCTTCTTGATCCGCCGGCTGAGTGCTGGTTGGGAAAGGTGCAGGGCCTCAGCTGCTTCATGAAAGCTGCCGAGTTCGGCGATTTTCACGAAAGAACGGATATCTTGCAGCTCATATTCCACAGGTTTGACTCCACGTCATAGCGTCGGCAATTATTCAACTGCATGCATTAATCGCTACGATATTTGCATTGGATTGATTTATCAACGCCTGTCACTCTTTCTCTCAACACATCAATGATGCCAATTGATCAACGAGAGTCAGTAGTCATGCAACGAATCCCTTGTGTGCTCATGCGCGGCGGTACCTCCAAAGGCCCTTTCTTCCATGCCTGGGACCTGCCGGCCAATGTGGTGGAACGCGACGAAGTACTGATCAGCCTGATGGGGTCTGGCCATGAGCTGGAAATCGACGGCATCGGTGGTGGCAGCCCGCAAACCAGCAAGGTGGCGATCGTAAGCCCCTCCCTGCACCCGGACGCCGACGTCGATTACCTGTTCGTGCAGGTCATGGTCGCCGAGCGACGCGTCGACACCGCGCCCAACTGCGGCAACATGTTGTGTGCGGTCGGCCCGTTTGCCATCGAACAGGGGCTGGTGAAAGCCCAAGGCGACAAAACCCTGGTGCGCATTCGCAACATTAATACCCAGACCTTCGTCACCTCGCTGGTGCAAACCCCTGGCGGCACCGTCAAGTACGAAGGCCGCACCGCTATCGACGGCGTACCCGGCACGGCCGCGCCGATCCACCTGACCTTCCTCGATGCGGTCGGCAGCAAGACTGGAAAACTGTTCCCGACCGGGCAGGCCCGCGATGTGTTCGACGGCACGGCCGTCACCTGCATCGACATGGCCATGCCGCTGATGATCATCGAAGCCAGCCAGCTGGGCCTGGCCGGTAACGAGCGCCCTGCCGCCCTGGATGCCGACAGCGCTCTGCTCAAGCGCCTGGAAGCGCTGCGGTTGCAGGCGGGCCGGGCCATGGGCCTGGGTGATGTGCGTGGCATGGTGATCCCGAAACCGGTGGTGGTGTCGCCGCCAACCAGCGACGGCACGCTGCAGGTGCGCTACTTCATGCCGCACAACTGCCACCGTGCGCTGGCGATCACTGGCGCGATTGGCCTGGCCACTGCCTGCGTGACCCCCGGCACCGTGACCGCCCAACTGTTGGGCGAGCACGCCCTGCAACTGTCCGAAGTACGGCTGGAGCACCCCAGCGGCGTCATCGATGTGGCCTTGAGCCGCGACGGCGGCAAGCTGCAGGCGTCGGTGATCCGCACTGCCCGCCGGCTCTTTTCAGGTTACGTGTATGCCCCGACAATGCGCCGCCTTGCCAGCTAGCGCGTACTGCACATGTTCAACCCAAAGCGCATCCGCACAATTTCAACAATGGGTGATGCCTCATGAAACTCATCAAATCGTTGTACTTTCAGATCCTCTGCGCCGTGCTGCTGGGTGTACTGGTCGGCCACCTCTGGGCCGAGCAGGCCGTGGCGCTGAAGCCGCTGGGCGATGCCTTCATCAAGCTGATCAAGATGATGATCGCGCCCGTGGTGTTCTGCACCATCGTCACCGGCATCGCCGGCATGACCGACAAGCGCTCGCTGGGGCGCCTGATGAGCAAGACGTTGTTGCTGTTCCTGGTGCTGACGGTAATCAGCCTGGTAATCGGCCTGGTGGCCGTGCATGTGTTCCAGCCTGGCGTGGGCATGAACATCGACCCTGCCACCCTGAGCACGGCGGGCCTCAGCCAGTACACCGCGTCGGCGGCCAAGCTGGGTGTGGTCGACTTCTTCATGCACATCATCCCTGACACCTTCATGGGTGCTTTCAACAAAGGCGAAGTGCTACCCGTGCTGTTCATCGCGGTGCTGTCGGGGTTTGCCCTGTCGGCCATGGGCGAACATGGCCAACCTGTGCTGAACGTGCTGGAGTCCGCCTCGCAGATGGTGTTCCGAATCTTCGGCTACCTGATGCGCTTTGCCCCGGTCGGTGCGTTCGGCGCGCTGGCCTTTACCGTGGGCCAGTACGGCATTACCTCGCTGGGCGCCTTGGCCAAGCTGGTGATGACCCTCTACATCGCCTGCGCGTTCTTTGTGTTGGTGGTACTCGGTGGCCTGTGCCGGCTGCACGGCTTCAGCTTGTGGAAGCTGTTGCGGTTCTTCCGCGAGGAGTTCCTGGTGGTACTCGGCACCTCGTCTACCGAGCCGGTATTGCCACGGATGCTGGAAAAGCTGCAGGCGCTGGGTTGCAGGAAGGGCGTGGTCGGGCTGGTGCTGCCCACGGGGTACTCCTTCAACCTTGATGGCACTGCGATTTACCTGTCGCTCGCCGCCGTGTTCATCGCGCAAGCGTGCAACATCGACCTGAGCCTGGGCCAGACGCTGACCATGCTGGCGATCATGCTGTTGTCGTCCAAAGGCGCCGCCGGTGTGACGGGCAGCGGTTTCGTGGCGCTCGCTTCGACGCTGACGGTGATCCACGATATCCCACTGGCCGGCCTGGCGCTGCTGATCGGTATCGACCGTTTCATGTCAGAGGCACGCGCCCTCACCAGCCTGGCCAGCAACGCCGTGGCCACCGTGGTCATCTCGCTGTCTGAAGGTGCTTGCGACCGGCAGGTGCTCAAGCAAATGCTGGCAGACGGGAAAATGCCGCCTGCGGCCATCGCCGAGCCGAACGCCCCCTGGTCGGCCGCCGAGCCCACCCGCCAAAGCTGACCCCCTCCGCACCTACGTAAAACGCACCGCCCGGCAGGCATGACGCCGGGCGGCAAGACCGCCGTTTGCCTTGCGTTCGGCCACACTGACAATAACAACAAGAGAGAAAACCATGCTGGCATTGCTGGGTTTGACCATGGTGGTGGCATTCACCTACCTGATCATGAGCAAACGCTTGTCGCCTATCGTCGCCCTGACCTTGGTGCCGATCGTGTTCGCCGTGATCGGAGGCTTCGCGCCCGACCTTGGCAAAATGATGCTCGACGGCCTGAAAATGGTCGCACCCTCGGCAGCATTGCTGCTGTTCGCCATCCTGTTCTTCGGCCTGATGATCGATGCCGGCCTGTTCGACCCGCTGATCCGCATGATTCTCAAGCGTGTCAACGGCAACCCGGTAAAGATTGCCATCGGTACCGCCCTGCTCTCGCTGCTGGTGGCGCTGGACGGCGATGGCACCACTACCTACATGATCACCTGCGCAGCCATGCTGCCGCTGTACAAACGCATCGGCATGAACCCGATGATCCTCGCCACCGTAGCCATGCTGTCGCTGAGCATCATGAGTGGCTTGAGCCCTTGGGGCGGGCCGGCGACGCGGGCGATTGCGGCACTGGGCCTGGACGCGTCCGAGTACTTCATCCCCATGCTGCCGACCATGGTCGGCGGTGCCGCCTGGGTGGTGTTCACGGCATTTCTGCTGGGGCGCGCCGAGCGCAAGCGCATCGGCAACATCCAGCTGCAAGCAGGCGGCGGCAACTGCTACATCAAGGCCATTCTGGAAGATACCCCGCACAAGCGCCCACGGCTGGCCTACGTCAACCTGGTGCTGGTGGTGACAGTGATGATCGCCCTGGTAGCCGGGGTGATGCACGCCGCGATTCTGTTCATGATCGGTTTTGTCGCCGCGCTGATGATCAACTACCCGCAACTGAATGTGCAGAAGGAGCGGATACTGGCGCACTCCGGCAATGCCATGACCGTCGTACTGCTGGTATTTGCCGCAGGCATCTTCGCGGGCATCTTCTCCGGCACCAAGATGGTCGATGCGCTGGCGCAGACCTTGGTCGACTGGATTCCGCCATCCTGGGGCCACTGGTTCCCGCTGGTGGTGGCCATTACCAGCATGCCGCTGACCTTCGTGCTCTCCAACGATGCCTATTACTTCGGTGTGGTGCCGATCCTGGCCAATGCCGCCGCAGCGTATGGCATCGACCCGGTAGAGATCGCCCGCGCCTCGGTGCTCGGCCAGCCGGTGCACCTGATGAGCCCGCTGGTGGCCTCGACCTTGTTGCTGGTCGGCATGGTCGACCGGGATATCGGCGACTTCCAGAAAGCCACGGTCAAGTGGGCCGTGCTCACCTCGCTGGTCATTACTGCCATTGCGCTGCTGACCGGAGCGCTGTCGTTCTTCGTCTGAATGCCCAACCCACAATAACAAGAGAGTATCCGGACCATGACCCAAGTCATTCTCCGCAGGGCTGCGTGCGGCCTGCTGCTTGCCCATGTGCCCCTGACCCACGCTGCTGGTTTCATCGAAGACAGCGCACTCAAGCTGCAATTGCGCAACGTGTACTTCAACGAGAACTTTCGCGACGAGCAAGGCCTCAGCACACGTGCTGCTGCTACGGCAAAAAGTGAACGGGTGGAATGGGCGCAAGGGTTCTTGCTGGATTACGCATCCGGGTTCACACAAGGCACGCTAGGGGTAGGCCTGGATGCCATGGCACTGGTGGGCGTCAGGCTGGACTCGGGCCGCGGGCGCAGCGGTACCGGCTTGTTGCCGGTGCATGACGATGGCCGCGCGGCCAATGAGTTTGCCAGTGCCGGGGTCACCGCCAAGGCCCGGCTGGGCAAGACCGTGATCAAGCACGGTACGTTGCTGCCCAAGACACCGGTATTGGTGTACAACGACGCGCGCCTGCTGCCGCAGACCTACCAGGGCACCCAGCTGGTCTCCAGCGATATTGACGGGTTGACCTTGACCGGTGGCCATCTGCAGCGTTTCAAGCAGCGCGATTCGTCCGACAGCACTGGCCTGTTCGCCGATGGCTACAGCGGCGATGCATCGGCGGATTTCAGCTATGCCGGTGCCGATTACGCAGTGAGCAAAACCCTGCGATTGAGCTACTTTCGCGGCGAGCTGAACAACTTCTACCGCCAGGACTTTGCCGGCATTGCCCATGAGCTGCCGCTGGCAGGGGGCGTGTTGGCCAGTGATGTGCGTTACTTCAAAAGCCGCGACGATGGCGCAGCACAGGGTGGCCCCATTGATAACGACATGCTCAGCGGCCAGCTCAGCTATGCCCACAGCGGCCACACCGTGGGTGCGGGTTATCAGGTGCTCGATGGGGTTGCCGGGCTGCCCTACATCAGCGGCGCCACCGTGTATTCGTTCAGCAACGTCGGTATCGGCAAGTTCATTGAAGAAGACGAGAAGACCTGGATGGTCAGTTACGCCTACAACTTCGCGGCAGCCGGTGTGCCTGGGCTGACCTTCATGAGCCGCTACCTGAGCGGTGACAACGACAAGGCAGGTGATGCCGGGGCGCGTGAATGGGAGCGCGACAGCGAACTGGCCTACGTCGTGCAGGCGGGCACATTCAAGGGGCTGGGAGTGAAGCTGCGCAACTACGTCTACCGCGCTGATTATTCCCGGGGGCGGGACAGTAACCGGGTCTACCTGACCTATGACATCGCGCTCTGGTAGGGCCTGATTTGCAGCCATTCGCGGCACAAGGCCGCTCCCACAGGTACGGGCACTGCGCGGTCCCT
>NZ_JANIAG010000206.1:0-8471 GCF_028682155.1 Pseudomonas sp. 39004 | reverse complement strand
CTTCGCGGCCCTGCCTACGCCGTCAATCGAGGCCGCCGTGCGCAAAGTGGGTGAAACCGCCCTTCGTCTACTGGATCAGGACGACGCCTGCGCGTAACTTTGCGCCGCCCACCATGGTCCAACCCCTTAGGCCTTTGCTGTACAGGACACGCTTACCTTGAGATTGCAGCGAGCTCTGCCGCTTCTGCTGACGCTATTGTGCGGCCTCGCAGGCTGCGCAAGCGTCGACATCCCCCGCGAAGTCAGCCAGGCGCTGCCGGCCAAAGACTCAGCCTTCGGTCGCTCGGTGCTGCGCCAGGCAGCGCCCTACGAGGGCCGTTCGGGCTTTCGTTTGCTACCCAACAGCAACGAGGCGTTTCGCGCGCGCGCCGAGCTGATCCGCAACGCCCAGGCCAGCATCGACCTGCAGTACTACATCGTTCATGACGGCCTCAGCACCCGTGCGCTGGTCCATGAACTGTTGCGTGCCGCCGACCGCGGCGTGCGCGTGCGCATTCTGCTCGACGACACCACCAGCGACGGCCTGGACACCATCATGGGTACCCTCGACGCCCACCCGAACATCCAGATTCGCGTCTTCAACCCGCTGCACCTGGGGCGCAGCACCGGGGTGACGCGCGCGGTGGGCCGCTTGTTCAACCTGTCGCGCCAGCACCGGCGCATGCACAACAAGCTGTTCCTGGTGGACAACAGCATGGCCATCGTCGGCGGGCGCAACCTGGGCGACGAATACTTCGATGCCGAACCCAACCTCAACTTCACCGACATCGACCTGCTGGGCGTGGGCCCGGTGGCCGAACAGCTGGGCCACAGTTTCGACCAGTACTGGAACAGCGCCCTGAGCCGCCCCATCGGCGATTTCCTCTGGCGCCAGCCCGATGCCCACGACCTGCACGCCAGCCGCCATCGCCTGGAGGTTTCCCTGGCCGAGGCGCGTACGCGACGCAAGGCCTTGTATGACCGCTTGATGGCCTACCAGTCGCAGCCGCGCCTGGATGTGTGGCGCAACGAGTTGATCTGGGCGCACAGCCAGGCCCTGTGGGATGCGCCGAGCAAGGTCCTGGCCAATGACGAGCCAGACCCGCAACTGTTGCTGACCAAGCAACTGGCCCCCGACCTGAACAACGTTCGCCACGAGCTGATCCTGGTGTCGGCGTATTTCGTGCCCGGTGAATCGGGCTTGCTGTACCTGACCCACAACGCCGATGCCGGCATCTCGGTCAAACTGCTGACCAACTCGCTGGAAGCGACCGACGTACCCGCAGTGCACGGCGGCTATGCGCCGTATCGCCGAGCGCTGCTCGAACATGGTGTGAAACTGTATGAGTTACGCCGCCAGCCGGGTGACCCGAGTGCCGGGCGCTTGAGCTTCCATGGCGGTTCGGATTCGAGCCTGCACAGCAAGGCGATCGTGTTCGACCGGCGCAAGACCTTCATCGGCTCGTTCAACTTCGACCCGCGATCAGTGCTGTGGAATACCGAAGTCGGGGTGCTGGTGGACAGCCCGGAACTGGCCGAATACACGCGCGCGCTGGCAGTGCAGGGTATGGCCCCGGCGCTGAGCTATCAGCCGCAGTTGCGGGACGACAAACTGGTGTGGGTGACTGAAGAAGACGGCAGGCAGCGGATACTGACGTCGGAGCCTGGCGGGATGTGGCGACGGTTCAACGCCTGGGTCAGCAAGGCCGTCGGCCTTGAAAAAATGCTGTGATCGCAGCCCTGTAGGCGCGGCCTTGCCGGGGCGCCGGACCGGGCGGAAAGGGCCGCAAAGCGGCCCCATACATGCTCAAGCCGAAGCCGGCTCGAAAGCCCCCCGCCGCCGAATCAACACCACCAACCCCGCCGCCCCCACAGCCATCAGCAACGGCAACGCATGCCCGCTGATCCACTGGCTGCCGGCCCCCGCCAACAGCGGCCCAAGCAGGCAACCAATGCCCCACAACTGCGCCACGTGGGCATTGGCCCGCACCAGCGCATCATCCCGATAGCGCTCGCCGATCAACACCAGCGACAAGGTGAACAGGCCACCGGCACTGGCCCCGAACAGCACCCACAGCGGCCAGATCACCGGCGTGTGCAGCAACAGCGGAATCGCCAGGCTTGAGCACAGCAAGGTCACCGCACAACCGCTGAACAGGGTGCGCCGCGACATGCGGTCGGCCAATGCGCCGATGGGCAATTGCAGCACCGCATCGCCCACCACCACGGTGCTCACCATGAACAGGGCAATCTCGGTAGTGAACCCTTGCTGCAGGCAGTAGACCGGCAGCAAGGTCAGGATCATCGCCTCGAACGAAGCGAACAGGGCAATCGCCCAGGCGATCACCGGCAGGCGCCGGCAGAAGGCGAACAGGTCGCGGAAGGTGACGCTGTACGCTTCGGTGGTCGGCGCCCCGCCGCGCCCCAACAGCACCAGCGGTGCCAGCAACAGCAAGCCGGTCGCGGCCCAGAAACCGAAGTCGTCGTCCGAGCCGAGAAAGCCCAGCACCAATGGCCCGGCCAGCTGGCTCAAGGCATAGCTGCTGCCATACAGCGCCACCAGCCGGCCCCGCCATTGCTCGACCACCAGCTGGTTGATCCAGCTTTCGCCAAGGATGAACACCACGGTCAGGGACATGCCGATCAGCAGGCGCAGAGCCAGCCAGAGCGGGTAGCTGGGCAGCAGCGCCAGCAGGCCGATCGACAGCGCACCGCCCCACAGGCACAGGCGCATCGCCGAGGGCACGCCGACCCAACCGGCCAGGCGGCTGGCCAGGCTGGCGCCCAGCAATACGCCCAAGGCAGGCATGGCGGCCATGACGCCGATGGCAAAACTGCCGTAGCCCCACCCTTCCAGGCGCAGGGACACCAGCGGCATGCTCACGCCGAGCGCCAAGCCGACACTGAGTACGGATGCCAGTACGGCGAAGTAGGTGCCCCAGCGCATGTGTTCTTCCTGTTGGATTTTCTTGGGCCCACTCGCGGAACAAGCCCGCCCCCAAAATCTCACCACCGAGATTCTGAAATCAGTGGTGAGCCTGTGGGAGCGGGCTTGCCCCGCGAATGGGCCGCAGCGCGGCCCCAGCGATTTACAGCTTGATCCAGGTCGCCTTCAGCTCGGTGTACTTCTCCAGCGCATGCAGCGACTTGTCACGGCCGTTGCCCGACTGCTTGAAGCCGCCGAACGGTGCGGTCATGTCGCCGCCGTCGTACTGGTTGACCCAGACACTGCCAGCGCGCACGGCACGGGCGGTCTTGTGGGCCTTGGAGATGTCCGAGGTCCAGATGCCGGCGGCCAGGCCATACGGCGTGTCGTTGGCGATGGCGATGGCTTCTTCGGCAGTGTCGAAGGTAATCACCGACAATACTGGGCCAAAGATCTCTTCCTGGGCGATCTTCATGGCGTTGGTCACGCCGTCGAAGATGGTCGGCTCGACGTAGGTGCCGCCGGTCTCTTCGAGGATGCGCTTGCCACCAGCCAGCAGTTTGGCGCCGTCCTTGTGGCCGGCGTCGATGTACGACAGCACGGTGTTCATCTGCTGGGTGTCGACCAGAGCACCGACGGTGGTCTGCGGGTCCAGTGGGTTGCCTGGCTTCCAGCCTTTGAGGGCCTCGACCACCATAGGCAGGAAGGTGTCCTTGATCGAACGCTCGACCAGCAGGCGCGAGCCCGCGGTGCAGACTTCGCCCTGGTTGAAGGCGATGGCGCTGGCGGCGGCTTCGGCGGCAGCTTGCAGGTCTGGCGCGTCGGCGAAGACGATATTCGGGCTCTTGCCACCGGCTTCCAGCCAGATGCGTTTCATGTTCGATTCGCCAGCGTAGATCATCAGTTGCTTGGCGATCTTGGTCGAACCGGTGAACACCAGGGTGTCGACGTCCATGTGCAGGGCCAGGGCCTTGCCCACTGTGTGGCCGTAGCCTGGCAGCACGTTCAGCACACCGGCCGGGATGCCGGCTTCGATGGCCAGCTGGGCGATGCGGATGGCGGTCAGTGGCGATTTCTCGGACGGCTTCAGGACTACCGAGTTACCGGTGGCCAGGGCTGGGCCGAGCTTCCAGCATGCCATCAGCAGCGGGAAGTTCCACGGCACGATGGCGCCGACCACACCCACCGGCTCACGGGTTACCAGGCCGAGCTGGTCATGCGGCGTCGGCGCGACTTCGTCGTAAACCTTGTCGATGGCTTCGGCATTCCAGTGCAGGGCTTGTGCCGCACCTGGGACGTCGATGCTCGAGGAATCGCCGATCGGCTTGCCCATGTCCAGGGTTTCGAGCAGCGCCAGCTCTTCGACGTTCTTGCGCAGCAGGTCGGCGAAGCGGATCAGCTTGGCCTTGCGCTTGGCCGGCGCCAGGCGCGACCAGACACCGGAATCGAAGGTGGCGCGGGCGTTCTCGACAGCACGGTTGGCGTCGGCCAGGTCGCAGCTGGCGACCTTGGCCAGGAAGCGTCCGTCGACCGGGCTCAGGCACTCGAAGGTTTCACCGGATGCGGCGTCGGTGTATTCGCCGTTGATGAAGGCACGGCCTTCGATCTTCAGTTGCTGGGCACGTTGTTCCCAGTCCGCACGAGTCAGGGTGGTCATACGAAACTCCTCCTCTTGTTTAGGTGCAACGCCGCACTGAGGACTCACTGGCGTTGTCAGAATTCTGGCCGGGCGACGAGCGCACACGGGCAAGCGATACCCTAAACCAGGCTGTGTAAACTATCAATATATTTGACACGAAAGGCCTAAACGCCTACTGATGTCCATTTTATTAAACAACAACAGGAGCCGCACCATGAGCATCGCCAGCATCATCGACTTCGCCCAGGTTCTTACCGAGGCCGAACGCTACCGCCCCGCGGCAGAGAAAATCCTCAAGGGCGAGCCGGACCAGGCCGTCTACAACCACTACGCCAGCCCGTGCGGCCAGTTCGCCGCAGGCGTCTGGGAAGGTGAAGTCGGCCAGTGGACGGTCAACTACACCGAACACGAGTACTGCGAGATCGTGCTGGGTGTTTCGGTGCTGCGTGACCAGGACGGCGGCGCCAAGACCCTGCGTGCCGGTGATCGGTTCGTCATCCCGGCAGGCTTCAAGGGCACCTGGGAGGTGTTGGAGCCTTGCCGCAAGATCTATGTGATGTTCGAACAGAAGTAACTATGTAGCACAGCCCGCCAGCTGGCATGCGTGAGTATGGCCCTGCCCACACCGGGCCATTTACTTCAGAAGGATGCCAAGCATGAACAACGATGAAGCCCTGCAAGCCCTCGCCCAGCTGGTCAACACGCCTTACGAGCCTGGGGTTAAAACCACCATCAGCGCACTCACCAGCCGCGCTCGTGTGGTAGGCCCCAATGAGATGTCCACCCGCGAATACGATACCAACCGGGTGCACATCAAGACCGATGCCAACGGCCTGATTCAGGGATTCAGCTTCGGCTGACCGAGCGAAGGCCATAAAAAAACCCGCGTCCTTTCGGATGCGGGTTTTTTTTCAGGTCGCCGATCAATTACTTGATCTTGGCTTCCTTGTACACCACGTGCTTACGAACAACCGGATCATATTTCTTGATCTCGATTTTGTCCGGGGTGGTGCGCTTGTTCTTGTCGGTGGTGTAGAAGTGGCCGGTACCGGCACTCGAAACCAGACGGATCAATTCACGCATGATGTTCTCCCTTAAACCTTGGCGCCAGCTTTACGGATGTCAACCAGAACGGCGTCGATGCCGCGCTTGTCGATGATACGCATGCCCTTGGCGGAAACGCGCAGACGCACGAAACGCTTCTCGGACTCAACCCAGAAACGGTGGTGCTGCAGGTTCGGCAGGAAACGACGACGGGTTTTGTTGTTTGCGTGGGAAATGTTGTTCCCGGTTACTGGACCCTTACCAGTAACTTGACAGACTCTCGACATGACTCAGCCCTCTAAAACCACATGCCCAACCCGGCATGGGTTGGCCGCTTAATCTCTCAGTCTTTGGCGCCAGGCGCCGTGATTCTGGAGGTCTTATCGACCGGATCCGCTGATGCGACAGGCCGAGCCCCTAGAAAAGAGCGCTGCTTTATACCAGAAAGACTCGACTGCAACAACATATGATGAATATTGACACGACGCCGAGTGCGCCGGGGCAGCATAGCGGCAGGCCCCGGCAGGCGTCGACCACTCGTCGCCGAATTTGTAAAAAAGGGTGTGGTCATTTGCAGGCGGGCGCACTAGGGTAGGACGTTTCCAGACTGCACTGGCAGATGGGCCACTGACAGCCAAGGAGTCACGATGCGTGCCGCCGCCCTTTCCCTCTTGTTCACCTCACTGTTTACCGCAGGCGTCACCCAGGCAGCCGCGCTGAGTGTTTGCAGCGAAGCCAGCCCCGAAGGTTTCGACGTGGTCCAGTACAACTCGCTGACCACCACCAACGCCTCGGCCGACGTGCTGATGAACCGCCTGGTGGAGTTCGATGCGACCCAGGGCAAGGTGGTACCCAGCCTGGCGGCGAGCTGGACGGTGTCGGCCGACGGCCTGATCTACGATTTCAAGCTGCGCGATGACGTGAAGTTTCACACTACTGCCTACTTCAAGCCGTCCCGCGCGCTGAACGCCGACGATGTGCTGTTCAGCTTCCAGCGTATGCTCTACCCGGCCCACGCCTGGCACAAGACCGCCCCGGGCGGTTACCCGCACGCACAATCGCTGCAACTGGGCAGCCTGATCAAGTCGATCGACGCCCCTGAACCGCAGACCGTGCGCTTCACCCTGGCCCACCCGGATGCCACGTTCCTGGCCATCCTGAGCATGGGCTTTGCCTCGATCTATTCTGCCGAATATGCCGACAAGCTGCTCAAGGCAGGTACCCCGGAAAAGCTCAACAGCCAGCCGATCGGCACCGGGCCGTTCGTCTTCCAGCGCTTCCAGAAAGACGCCGTGGTGCGCTACCGCGCCAACCCCGACTACTTCGCTGGCAAGCCTGCCGTCGACCCGCTGATCTTCGCCATCACCACCGATGCCAACGTGCGCCTGCAGAAGCTCAAGCGCAACGAATGCCAGGTCGCCTTGTCGCCCAAGCCCCTGGATATCGCTGAAGCCAGCAAGGATGGCAGCCTCCAGGTCGCCAGCACGCCGGCCTTCATGACCGCCTTCGTCGCCATCAACAGCGCACACCCGCCGCTGGACAAGCCAGAGGTGCGCCAGGCCATCAACCTGGCCTTCGACAAGCAGGCCTACCTCAAGGCCGTGTTCGAAGGCACCGCGACACCCGCCAACGGCCCCTACCCGCCCAACACCTGGAGCTACGCCAAGGACCTGCCTGGCTACCCCATGGACCTGAAAAAGGCCAAGGCCCTGCTGACCAAGGCAGGCCTGCCAGAGGGTTTCAGCACCACGATCTGGACCCGCCCGTCGGGCAGCCTGCTCAACCCCAACCCCAGCCTTGGCGCGCAGATGCTGCAAGCCGACCTGGGCAAGATCGGCATCAAGGCCGAGATCCGGGTGATCGAATGGGGCGAGTTGATCCGCCGCGCCAAGGCCGGCGAGCATGATTTGCTGTTCATGGGCTGGGCGGGGGACAACGGTGACCCGGATAACTTCCTGAGCCCGCAGTTTTCCTGTGCTGCAGTGAAATCAGGGACCAACTTCGCGCGGTTCTGCGACAGCCGCCTTGACCAGTTGATCAATGCTGGCCGCACCACCAACGACCAGAGCGTGCGCAGCCGGCTGTACCAGCAGGCGCAGACACTGATCCAGCAGCAGGCACTGTGGGTGCCGCTGGCGCACCCCACAGCGGCCACCTTGCTGCGCCAGGGGGTCGAGGGGTACCAGGTGAGCCCGTTCGGGCGGTTGGATTTCAGCAAGGTTTCGGTGACCCGCTGAGGGTGTAGCTGCCCGTGCCGGCCTCTTCGCGGGTCAAGCCCGCTCCCACAGGTACTTCACTGTTCTCAAGGGCAGTGACATACCCGCGAAGAGGCCGGCACAAGCACCGCAGCACCTAGGCAACGATCCACCCCTGCTCCACCATCGACAACGGCTCGCCGTCACCCACGATGACGTGGTCCAGCACTCGCACATCGATCAGCCCTAGCGCTCGCTTGAGCGCTAGTGTCATGTGCACATCATCCTGGCTTGGCTCGCTGTTGCCCGACGGATGGTTGTGGCACAAGATCAACGCCGCCGCGTTGTGCAGCAACGCCCGGCGCACCACTTCCCGCGGGTAGATACTGGCCCGGTCGATCGTACCCCTGAACAGGATTTCGAACGCCAGCGGCCGGTGTTTGGTATCCAGAAACAAGCACCCAAACACCTCACTGGCCTCATGCCGCAGCATGGCCTTGAGGTAACGCCGCACCGCCACCGGGCTTTCCAGCGCAGGCGTGCGCTCGATACCCTCATCCAGGTAACGCCGGCCAATCTCCAGCAAGGCCTGCAACTGGGCGTACTTCACGGGGCCGAGGCCAGGCTCGCGCAAAACGGCTTGGCGATCGGCATCGAGCAACTGCCTCAGGCCGCCAAAGCGATGGAA
>NZ_JANIAG010000205.1:0-8506 GCF_028682155.1 Pseudomonas sp. 39004 | reverse complement strand
CGCATCAGTGGGTGTCTGCCTAACTTACGCAAGGTGAGTTGGGCGGACGCTTACGACACCTCCAAGCCTTAAAAAGGGGAGGGTGTCTGAACACTCCACTCTTGCCGCCGAGGGCAGGGTCGTCGGGGTATAAGCAGCTCCTGCTGCCTACCTACGACTACTCGAGCGACCGATCAGCAATTGGCGGTCGTTCCCTAATCGCGTCCAGACCAATAAAACGGTGAGTCGATAGTAATATCGGGTGGCGTCGGAGTGGTCTTTCAAGTGCTGAGTGAGAAACCAGCGCACATGCTTGAGCTGCCAGGTCCAGGGATTGTCTCGTTGCCATCGTTGTTGGATTGCAGCGTGCAATATTTGGGCTTGCCGTAGGTGGCGTAGCTGCGTGACCTTTGAGCCGGTCAGTACGCCGCTCAGGAACAGCGTCATATCGAAGGGCTTGGTCACGCTCGACCTCCTACGTAGGCCGAAACCACGTCGACTCGGTAATGCCCGAGCTCAATGCTGATCTGCTGACGTGCCTGCCGATCCAGTTCACGGTCTATGCGATAGCAGTGACCACCATTGACTGGTGCGGCGTGGCCCGTGAGTTGCTCGTAACGCTCGCAGGCGTAGGCCGCTCGCAGTTCATGAAAGCCCTTCAGCCCTTGTTCATGTAGCGTTTCACGGGCGGGGAGCACGGTCTGTTGCAGGAATGCGGCGTAGTTTTCGTTTCGGGCCAGCAAATTGCAGCTGCCGGTTGGCGATGCCTTACGAGCCAACAGCAGTGCCGCCTTCACCTCTTCATTGGCCACGATCCATCGCGGCGCTGAAGCGCCTGAGCGGCCGCCTTTGGTGCCGTCCTGGATGTTGATGCGGCCGAAGTGTTCGGCTTCGCGGTGCAAGCGTGGCAGGTCTGCCAGGATCGCTTCGCGCAGGCGCATGCCGGTTGCTCGAGCCAAACGGACAATCGCGGCCACTCGCTCGTGTTGCTGTTCGCCCAGCACCTCAAGCACTCGCCGCACCTGCTGGTGGTCGTGGCCATCCGGTACGCGGGTGCGCACACTCGAGCGCCGCAGTCCCAGCGCCTGGCTTGGACTGGCGATCTTCACGTCCTGATCACCGCGTAGCGCGGCGAGGGTGCGGTTGACACTGCTCAGGCGGTTCTGCGCGGTAGCGATGCAGAGCTCACCTTGCTGGATCTGCTGGCGCAGGTAGGCAGCGTAGTCCTGTAGCGTCCGTCGATTGATCTGGCGCGCATCGTTGTAACCGGGGCCCTCCTCTGACCGACACCAACGCACGAACGCTTGCCAGCGATCACTATGCGCTTTGACCGTGGCGTAGTGGCCGCCGGCAAACAGATCCTTGAGCGCCTGTGGGCCGGCGTAGCTCAGCTGGCGACCATAGCCAAAGTTGCGACCATCACGCCGACTGACCAAGGCCATCGTCATCACCGTTTTCGTTTGTTTGCAGAAAGAGCAGCAGGGCTTTCCAGTGAGGGCTGAGCCTGTCCACCTGCTGCCAGTGCGTCGGGCGGATCAGGAGGGCGTTCTCGTGGTGTTGCAGCAGTGCCCCTTCCTCACGCAGTTGCTCGATCAGCAGGGCGAGGTGGGTAGGCTCCAGGGGCGGTGTGGCGACAGCGGCGACAGTGGCGACAACCTGCGTCGTTTCTGGCCTGGCGCGTAGCGACAGGGTGGCGACAGCGGTGGCGACACGCCGCGATTCTGGCTGTGGTCGATGTTGCGCCTGGTAGCGGCGCACCGCGTCATTGAGGCGGAACATGACGGACCTCGAAGGTTCTTCCATCGCGGCTGCTCAGCCAGCGATGAGTGATCAGTACAACCAATAAAGAGGCGGTATGGTCAGCGCTCTTGCGGGCAAAACGAGGGCCGTTGCGATTGACGTCTCGGATGCTGAAGTGGGTCCAGCCTTTCTGTACCAGCCAGCGCAGCAACCGATCCGCTTCTTCGCATCGGCTATTGACCGGCTCCTGTTCGGTCAAGCGCTGGATCTCGGCCAGGTAGTAATCCACCAGTATGGAGGCGCGTTGGATGTGTGTTTCGTCCAACGTACTGGCCTCTTCAACCATGGCCAGCACGCCCGCGATGCGCAGCACATTCGCCGCCGCTTTGCCCGCGGCAGGCTGGACGCCGGCCAGCTCGCCGAACTCGCCAGACTGACACTCGATGGTGTCGTGAATATCAATCCAGGCCCGGCGGGCACGGGCTGTCAGTTCCAGCGTGGCGGGCTTGAGTGATCCATCCTGGTGACGTGACCAGGGTTGTTGCAGTAGGGCGGTGATCCGTTGCTGGTAGCGCTGGATTTTGGCATCCCGGCTCAAGTCGATCGCCTTGTAGAGCCGCTGGCCGGCCAGGCGCTCAGGCCAACTGATCAGACAACGGCCTAGGATGCCTTGGCCATTGATCACTGGGTCTTTGAACAGCTGGTTGGCCAGGTAGGGTTGCAGCATCAGATGCAGGCTGAGGCGGCGGTCATAGGCACGCAGGCTTTCTCCTGCCATGGAACGCGCTCGGTCGATCGGGCTGCCATCCCACAGTGTCGACAAGGTAGTGATCGCCTTGAGCAGATTTTCTTTGCTCATGGTGCTGCTGCCTAAGAACTGGCCACCTTCATCATTGAACAAGCCCATGCTGGGTAAGCCATGGCACAGACTTTTGACTAGGGCCTCAATGGTCGGTTCGGCAATGATCAGTCTCGGGGGTACCGGCTCGGATAGTTCACCGCCTTCCGCCTCCTCGTGTCTCTTTGCGGCTTTGGGTTTGCCCATGATGTTGATGGTTGCGCGATAGGCTTTGAGCTTTTCTACATACAGGGTCCACTGCTGTCGTTCCCAGTCGCGCGCTGCTTTCAGTGCCAGCTGGTCCACCGCGCTTTTGCGATCTCCCGAGGACGCCACCGTCAGTAGGTAGAGGGACAGCGGATAGGTTCGACCGTCGAGTAAGGCATTGGCATGACCCTGGCTCACCAGGGCGGCGCTGGCCAGCACCGATTGCGCAGCCATGGCGCAGGGCACGCCGATCACCTCGGCCAGTCGTTCGACCGCAGGGCCCAACAGATCCCCGAGTGCTTCGACCGGGTAGGGCAGTGGCGCCTGCAGGTATTCCAGCAATGGTTGTGGTGGCTCGAACGTTTCGCACAGTTGCATCGCCATTCTCCTGAGATTATCGACTTCGTCCTCACTCATCCCGCCACGGTTGTTGAGTGTTATCAGGGATCAAGGCCCCTGCGACCTGTGAGGGTTGTCCACTCACGCGGGACTGACGGCTCCTTACGGCCGGGAGCTTGGGCATCTCATGATCTGGCCTCCTGAACACTTCCGTAGAAGTGGGCGGGTGGAGGCTGCACTGGCTGACGAGACCGGCGCCGCGAGATCTTGAGTCAGGTGAAGGCAGTGAGGTGATGACCGGGGCATGCCTGATTGTCAGTCAGGTGCAGTCCATTCCTTGGGCTGCGGCACCATCATCGGCATCGCTGTGGCGAGTGAGCATTCGGTGTTTGTCACGCCGATTGTCACGAGGGAGAAAGCCGCAAAGGCCCGTGTGAGCAGGGCTGCAACAGTGTGATATGCGCCCGTCTCTTTAGGAGGCAAAGAGACGGGCCACAGGTTGGCGCAGAAATGGCCAAGCGGATAAGTTGCTGCAGAGCAGCCAGGAGAAGGCCTGAGTTGCCGCAGTGGGCAAAGTTGAGAAGTAGGCATCCATCACATTGCTGTGACCGTGCTAGCCGCCGGACGCTAATCGCACTTGGGGGTTGAACCACCACAACGTGGCGTAGCCTCAAAGGTTCTGGCTACATGGGTGCTGTCGAGGACAGCGCTTGTACAGTTCTGGTTTAGCGCTCGTTCCGCTCGCGGTCAACAGTATTTTGGGGGCGGCTGTTGCGCCAATCGGTAGCGCTGGAAGACCTTGGAACCCGGTGGTTTTGCATGGTCGGGTGGTCGTTCGTCGGGTTTTAATGTGAGCCTGCGTAATTGCATGGACTTGACCATTTGCATTGTCACTGACCAGTCAATTGCATTCGACTTGACCAGCACACGCTGTAGTGACGACCGGCGGAGAACGGCCAGAAGCGGACTTCCGGCAGAGCTTGATAATTTGTTAGAGGGGTTAGCTCGCGTGGTAGCCGGGCCACCTCCAGCATTTCGATCGCCACTTGCGCGCTCTGCTCACTAACGAAACGAGTACCTATGGACAACGTATTGGGCAGAATTCTCAGTGCATGGGACGACTGTGCAATCGTTGATGTGTGACCGCTCCAGAAGCGGACGTTCATGAATATCAACAAGCGGTGAGAAATGGACGTAGCGCAGAGACAACCCGAAGCCCGATAGCCCTCAATCAAGGGAGGGAGAACAGATGAAAGAACGCGATCTTAAACACATCAGGTCTTCGACATAAACTAGACCTTGCCGGCCCTTTCCGTACCGACTTATGCTCCCGCGCCAGTGACTCCCATACCGACGAAGGAAAGCGCGACGAGATGGATCTTCTTCTAGTACCCCACAGCAGTGGTTCCAACCTTCAAGCGCTCTATCATAGGGCTCTCCAGTCCTCCGAAGAGCTCTATATCCTCAGTGCCTACCTCACCGAATGGGATACCAGCGTCAAGCTCGGTAGGCAGTGCAAGTCCTTCGCGTTCATCGTTGGAAAGGACTTCGGCATTACCCGAAAAGCGGCCTGCGAGAAGGTCATCAACTGGCTGCCGAAAGCGCGCCGGGCGCAGTTCCTGGTGGCGGAATTGTTCGACGGCTTCCATCCCAAGGCGATGTTCTGGCGCGAGCCTGATGGCAGCTTTCATGCGCTGGTTGGCTCTTCGAATCTCTCGAAAGCTGCCTTTGCTACCAACCATGAAGTCAACGGCTATTCGAAACTATCCGGCGATACCTTCGCGTCAGCCAGGGCGTGGATCCTTGAAATCAGGAAATCCTGTGTGATTCTCAACCAGAGCTGGCTGGATGGCTATCGGGAGGCGGTTCAGAGGAGAAAGCCGGGTACGTCCAGCAAGCGATCGCAGCAGGCGCCAAACAGGGTGTTCAATCTGCGTTTACCCCCCAGAAACGCGATTTCCTTGCAGGGGTCCTGGCTGGACTTCCGCAGGTCCCAGATGCTTGTCTTCGAGCAAAACAAGAAGGAACTGCAGACGCACTTCAAGACCGCGTCGCGAGCTCGGCAATGGCCTGACGAAAGGAACGAGGCCTTCTATTACGAACTGCGCAGGCTATGGGATTTCGGCGACGGCAGCCGTTTCCAGGCGAATGGCTGGGAGCGTCAGGGCAAGAACAGTGATTTCCGTGAGCTGTCCAGATCGCTCATTCGGGTCATAGAGGCCGATGCCCAGGACCGAGATGAGGTGGTAATGACGGAAATCGATCGTTTGAGTACCTTGAAAGTGTCGACGCGAAAGTCCGTGTTCACCGAGATGCTGTGCCAGTTTTTCCCGGACGCCTATCACCTCGACAACGAGCCCGTGTCGGCCTGGCTGCGTGCGACCGGATGCAAGAGTCCGCACGGCGCCAGTGCCGGCTACAAATACCTGGAAGCGGCCTATCTGCTCAGGGCCGCGCTGTCCGATGCGCGGAACGCTAAGGGCGGCTATCCGGTGGAGAACCTGGGGGTGCTGGATTCGGTGATCTGGCACGAGATGTGGCGAAGCAGGGCTTAGGCCTTCGATATGCTACGAAGGACGTAGGCACCGCGGAAAAACAGTTAGGCCAGTGCAGGAGTATTTGATAGATTTATCTGATATCAAAAAGCCATTTCGCTTCTTTCACAAGGACGTGTCATGACCAACGTCAACGTTTATCTGCGGGAAAACCTCGGCAGTATCTCCAGCAATATTTCCGTCGCCCCGCGGATCGATGAAAAGAAACTCAATAATGCGGTACAGGCCTTCGCCTTTACCGGCAGTCCGTCCACGGTCGTGGCGCTGTTCGACAACACCCTGTTCGGCAGCGGCAAGGACGGAATCCTGTTTACCGGCGAGCAACTGATCTATCGCAGCGGGAGCTTTACCGATCCGGTCAGCGTGCCCTTCGTCGGCATTGCCGCGGTGG
This sequence comes from Pseudomonas sp. 39004, assembly GCF_028682155.1. Lineage (NCBI taxonomy): Bacteria > Pseudomonadati > Pseudomonadota > Gammaproteobacteria > Pseudomonadales > Pseudomonadaceae > Pseudomonas > Pseudomonas sp. 39004. The sequence goes on along the minus strand of NZ_JANIAG010000205.1, from coordinate 2,457 downwards.
AGTATGTCGAGACGGTCAGCGGCAGCAAGGGTGACAAGGTGGAAGTGTCATTGCTTATCAGCCGCAAGGAGGGCGCCGACCTGACCATCACCGGTCTGTCGAGCTGCAACTACCGCAAGCTGGCGGAGACGCTGCAGACCTGCGTGCAGGATTTCAGCGAGTTCAAGGAAGAACGCCAGTTGGTCTCCATCGATGAGCTGGGCGAGCCGCTGAAGGTGGCCTATGTCCAGGCAGTCATCAATTCGGCCTACGCCAATGACCAGGTCATTGATGACAAGGAGTTCGCCGAAGTCCTCCAGTTGATGACGCGCCTGGATCTGAGTCCGAGCGCCCGTTTTATCCTGCGTGCCTATATGACCTCCGGCAGCGCGCAGATTTCCCTGGCGACCCTGCTCGAGCGCATCCACAGCAACAGCCCGGTGGGGCAGATCAAGGCGCTGCACGTGTCGCTGGTCAAGGATCTGATCAACCTCTACTACAGCACCGGTGGTTGCGATATTGCCCGGTTCGCCTTCCTGCAGAACAACCGCGAACTGTTGCAGGTCAGCGACGAGGAAATCGAGCTGGCGGTCATGGCCATCAAGAACGATTACGACATGCTCCGCGACGATCTAACCGATGACCAGATCGTCTCCGCCCTCAAGCTGCTTTCCGCCAAGGCCGCGGCGGTGGGAACGCCGCTGGCGGCGGTGTATTTGTCGGGCTCGGTGGTGGGCATGTCCGCGGCGGGCCTGACTTCCGGTCTGGCGAGCCTGGGCATGGGCGGCTTGCTGGGTATGTCGGGCATGATGACCGGCATTGGTGTGGCCGTGTTGATCGGTGTGGGCACCTATGCCGGTGTGCGCAAGCTGACCGGTGCGGATGAGCTGAGCCGCTCCAAGCGTCGCGAGCTGATGCTCAATGAAGTGATCAAGCAGACGCAACTGACCATTTCCCTGGTGATGAAGGACATCAACTTCATTACCGAAAAACTCAACGAAGCCATCCAGGCCCAAGGCGCCCAGGACGTCAAGATCAAGCGGCTGATGGGATTGATGACGCGGATGACCAGCGCCGGCCAGGTGCTAACGGAAAAAACCAGCTCGGCCCAGGCCAGCGCCACCAAACTGCGCTGCGCTCAGTTCCTCGATGAAGGCAAGCTGCGCACGCTGACCCGCGAACCGACCAAGACTGAGCTGTACGACTGGATTCTGGACTTCTATGAAGAGCGCTCGGTGGTGGTGTCTAGCGCGGACGCCGAAGAGGAAGTGAGCGAAGTAAAGCTGTGCATCAAGCGCGATCGCGACAGCAAGCAGTTGGAGAATCTGGCCCGGGCCTTCGAAGTCATCGGTTACTTCAATGTCGGTGATGTGCTGCTGGGCTCGGCCAGCGAGGTGGCCGGCAAGGCCCGGGAAAAACTGAGCAGCCTGTTCTCATGACGCAGAAAAGCCATCTGCACGATCAGGCGCAAGCGCTGCTGATCCAGCAGCATCAGCTCGACCAGACCAATGCGCACCTGGACCGGATGCCGGGTGTCCTCGACAGCATGGGCCAAAAGCAGCGCAGCAACGATGAGCTGCTCGACAGTCTCCTTGCCCAGGCGCAAAGTGTTGTCGATGCGCAGGATGTGGTGTTCGTCGTCGAAGAGCACGAACGGGTGCTTTTCGAGCGCGAGGTGCTGGCGGTACCCACGGACTACCAGACAACCCTGCAGCCCCTGAAACTGCTTGATATCGTCGAGATCGACGAGGACTCGGACTGGTCCGATTGCCTGGCGCAACTCGACAGCTACGCCGCCCGCCAGGGCCTGGAGCGTGCTGAAGACCCGTTCCGCGGCCTGATGACCGACAGCCAGCGCATCGCCCTGGAAAAACGCATCCAAGCCGACTTCACCCTCAAGGCGGCGGCGTGCGACCAGTACGACTACATGATCGCCGGCACCTGCGGGCTGATCGGCGGGCTGGTCGATGTGTTCTTCGTCGGCGTTCCGGGCACGGGCGCGCTGGGCAAGTGGGCGGACGAGCAGACGGACGATATGGTCAAGGGCTTCGCCAGGCTGAACGGCTGGAAAGGCGGGAGGGAGGGCTCCAACAAGATTGCCAGCGCCATCGGCTTTCTCGAGGAAAAGTTCAAGATCAACTACGACCATGCCACCAGCCACGCCACTGGCGGTGCGGTGCAGAACATGTCGATGAAGAACCACCATGTGAAAAGCCTGGGCCACTCGCCCGACCTACTGGGGCTGTTCTTCTCCATCCTCGATCAGTTCAGCAACACCGCGCACTTTGTCGACAAGGGCAAGCTGATCAGCGTCAACACCAAGACCTTCGAATTGAGCGGCGGCAACCTGGTGGCCAAGGTGTTCGCCGGGTTCATGAATTGGCTGGGGCACCTGTTTTCCGATATGGCGGGTTCTTCCGGCGGTCGCGGCAAAGTGGATGCCGGGCGGGGCTCGGGTATCCCGATCCCGTTTTATTC
>NZ_JANIAG010000204.1:0-8538 GCF_028682155.1 Pseudomonas sp. 39004 | reverse complement strand
GATCCTTGCGCACCAGGAAGACCTGGCGCGCATCATGACCGCCGAACAGGGCAAACCACTGGCCGAGTCCCGTGGTGAAATCGCCTTTGCCGCAGCCTATGTGGAGTTCTATGCCGAGGAGGGCAAGCGTATCTATGGCGATGTCATTCCTTCGCCGAGTGCCGACCGCCGGCTGATCGTGACCAAGGAGCCGATCGGCGTCTGCGCAGCGATCACACCGTGGAACTTCCCCGCCGCCATGATCACCCGCAAGGCGGCGCCGGCGCTGGCGGCGGGTTGTACACTGGTGCTCAAACCCGCCTCGCAGACTCCCTTCAGTGCCCTGGCGCTTTGCGTTCTGGCCGAGCGCGCGGGTATTCCTGCCGGTGTGCTGAGTGTGGTCACCGGCGATTCGTCGGCCATTGGCGGCGCGCTCACGGCCAGCCCGGTAGTGCGCAAGTTGTCATTCACCGGCTCGACGCCGATCGGCATCCAGCTGCTGCAGCAGTCGGCAGCGACGGTGAAGAAAGTGACCATGGAACTGGGTGGCAACGCGCCCTTCATCGTGTTTGATGATGCCGACCTTGAAAAGGCGGTTGAAGGCGCATTGATCGCCAAGTTCCGCAACAGCGGGCAGACCTGCGTGTGCGCCAACCGGTTCTATATCCAGGATGGGATCTACGCGCGTTTTGTCGAGCGCTTTGCCGAACGCGTGCGAGAACTGGTGGTGGGGCAGGGTGATGACCCGAATACCCAGGTTGGGCCGATGATCGATGAGCGTGCCGCCAGGGGGGTCGAACAACGGGTGGGCGAGGCGCTGGAGGCTGGCGCGCGGGTGGTGACCGGCGGGCGGCGGCATGCATTGGGCGAGGCGTTTTTCGAGCCGACCTTGCTGGCTGATGTGACGCCCGGCATGCGGGTGGTGCGCGAGGAGATTTTCGGGCCGGTGGCGCCGATCATGCGCTTTAGCACCGAGGAGCAGGTGATTGCCTTGGCCAATGACACCGAGTTCGGTCTGGCCTGCTACCTGTATGCACGCGATGTCGGGCGGGTGTGGCGGGTGTCCGAGGCGCTGGAGTACGGGATGGTCGGGGTCAATGTCGGGGTGGTGGCGACAGAGGTGGCACCGTTTGGCGGGGTCAAGGCTTCCGGGCTGGGCAGGGAAGGTTCGCGCTATGGGATCGAGGATTACCTGGAGATCAAGTACGTCTGCCTGGGCCTCTGAACCCTGCCGAATGCGCACTGTGTAGGAGCGGCCTTGCGTCGCGATAGGGCTGCAAGGCCGCTCCTGCCAGGGTGCGCAGTTACTTGCTGTCGAGCAGCCGCTGGTAGCGCGACAGGCTTTCTTCGAGGTGTTTGCGCAGTGCCGTACGCGCGCTGTTCACATCACCCATGCTGATCGCCGAGAGGATCGCACCATGCTCGCGGCCGATCTTCTTGATGTGCGCCTGGCGGTTCTTGCCGGTCACCTGGCCGTGCTTTAGGTTGAGGTCAAGGATGATGTCCGGCCCCAGCGCTTCCAGCAGTTGGGTGAAGTGCGGGTTGTTGGTGGCGCGCGCGATCGCCAGATGGAACTCGAAATCGGCCTTGGCCTCTTCCTCCTCCGTCGCCCCATCCAGCGAGTTGAAGCGGTCGAACGCTTCGGTAATCGCTGCCATGCTGGCCGGGCTGCGACGCTCGGCGGCACGGGCCACCGATTCGGTCTCGATGCCTAGGCGCAGTTCGAGGATCTGCGCCGCAGCGCGTACGTCATCGACCACGCTGTCGATGGCAAAGCCGATGCGTTTGACGTCCTGTTCGACCACGAACACGCCCACGCCCTGGCGGGCGATCAGGCGCCCGCCCAGGCGCAGGGAGGCCACCGCCTCGCGGACCACTGGGCGGCTGACATTGAATTCCTTGCACAGCTCTTGTTCGGAGGGCAGCTTGGCGCCCGGGCCGTAGGTGCCGTTGTCGATCCGGCTGGACAGCTCCTGGATCACGGTTTCCGCCAGATTGGCGCGACGTGTGCCTAACGACGCATTCATAAAAGAGTTGCTCCTGAAACTGATTGGCTCATCACGGTTGATTCTCCGGCAGGTAGCGCGCAGCCCGTAAACCTCTCACGGCGGGATCCGTAGCCAACCAGCGGTGATGTTGTCGCCATATGTTATCAAACATCTGACCACGTGGTCAGGCGACCCTGTTTTCGGGCGGCGAATCGCTCGTCGTTGGAGACATTATTTTACCCACTCCCGAAGCATACACCCATTGACAGTTGCCTGCTGACTGTTATCTTACAAGTGCGATGGCGATCTGGCCAAATCGCATGCGCTGAACGATGTCGAGGTTCGTCCAATTTCAACTGGGAGCTGAGCATGAATAAGAATAAGGGAGGGCGTACTGCCCTCGCGACCGCAGTAACGGTGCTGATGGCCATGGGGACGGCGAACGCAGCAGACAGTGAAATCGTCAGGATCGGCTTCGCCGGCCCCCTGACCGGGCCTTCTGCGCACCAGGGACAGGACGTCGAGCATGGTATCCAGATTGCGCTGGAAGAGGCCAACCAGCAGCAACTGAAAATCGGTGACAAAGTCGCCCAGTTCAAGCTGGTCTCCGAAGATGACGTGGCCGACCCACGCACCGGCACCGCAGTGGCCCAGCGCCTGGTGGACTCGAAAGTGGCGGTGGTGATCGGCCACTACAACTCCGGCACCAGTATTCCCGCCTCGAAGATCTACGCCGCCGCCGGCATCCCGCAGATCTCGCCCTCCGCCACCAACCCGGCGCTGACCCGCCAGGGCATCCCTTCGGTGTTCCGCGTGGTCAACGACGACGCCACCCTCGGCCGCTACGCCGGCAACTACTTGGTCGGCAAGCTCGAGGCCAAGCGCATCGCCATCTTCGATGACCGCACCGCCTATGGTCAGGGCCTGGCCGACGAGGTGACCAAGGCGGTCAAGGCGGCAGGCGGCAACGTGGTGGTGCGCGAGTACACCAACGACAAGTCCACCGACTTCAACGCCATCCTCACCACCGCCAAGGCGCAGAAGGCCGATGCGGTGTTCTTCGCCGCGCTCGACTACCAGGCGGCGCCCATGGCCAAGCAGATGAAGAACCTGGGCCTGAAGGCGCGCTTCATGAACATCGGCAACCTGCCCAACGACTCGTTCAAGCAGATGGCCGGCAGTGCCGCCGAGGGCACCTACGCCTGGAACTACGGCACACCGCTGCTGGAAATGCCCAAGGGCGCGGCCTTCGAGCAGAAGCTCAAGGACAAGTTCGGAGTGGGCGTGGTGCAGTCGTCGCCGGCCGCCTACGACGCCACCTGGGCGGCAATCAACGCCATGGTCAAGGCTGGCTCCGCCGAGCCGAAAACCTACCTTCCCGTGCTCAAGCGCGAAAGCTACGAAGGGGTGACCGGCACCATCGCCTTCGACGACCAGGGCAACCTCAAGAGCCCGGCCGCGACCGTGTTCCAGTTCGCCGAAGGCGGCTGGAAGACCCTCTCGGTCGAGCGCGACTGACCCCGGCCGCAGCACACGAATAACAAGCAGGCCCACGCCTGCGACATAACAACAAGACTTTTTCCACCTGCCAGGCCAGTCGGTCGCGTGGCGCTGTACCGCCGCGCGCCGACGTCAACGCAGTTTCGAGGATTCAGCTCGTGGACGGTAATTTCGATATCTTGTTGCAACAGGTCCTCAACGGCCTGGTGCTGGGCAGCATCTACGCTCTGGTAGCCCTGGGCTACACCATGGTCTACGGCATCATCGGCCTGATCAACTTCGCCCACGGCGAGGTGGTGATGGTCGGGGCCATGGTCACCATTTCGGTACTGACGATGCTGGCGGGCGCAGGTTTCGCCCCGGGCATCATCACCTTGCTACTGGCGATCATGGCCGCTGTGGTGGTGTGCATGCTGCTGGCCCAGGGCATGGAAAAGTACGCCTACCGGCCGCTGCGCAAAGCGCCCCGGCTGACCCCGCTGATCCTCGCCATCGGTATCTCCATTGTCCTGCAGAACCTGGCGATGATGATCTGGGGGCGCGGCTACAAGACCTTCCCTGAAGTGGTCGAGACCCGGCCGGTCGAGGTGTTTGGCGCCACCGTCACCAATGTGCAGCTGTCGATCATGCTGATCGCCGTGGTGATCATGCTTGGCCTCTGGCTGCTGGTGGACAAGACCCGCCTGGGCAAGGCCATGCGCGCCACCGCGCAAAACCAGGAAGTGGCCGGGCTGATGGGCATCAATATCAACCGGGTGATCAGTGCGACCTTCCTGATCGGTGCCAGCCTGGGGGCAATCGCTGGGGTGATGCGCGCCATCAACTATGGCCAGGCCGACGCCTACATGGGTTTGCTGCTGGGCCTCAAGGCCTTCTCGGCGGCGGTGCTCGGGGGTATCGGCAACCTGTTCGGGGCCATGGCCGGCGGCCTGTTGCTGGGGCTGATCGAGTCGCTCGCAGCGGGTTACACCGGGCAGATCACCGGCGGTTTTCTGGGCGCCAACTACCAGGACATCTTTGCCTTCGCGGTGCTGATCCTGGTGCTGTTGTTCCGCCCCAACGGGCTGCTTGGCGAACGCCAGGCCGACCGGGCGTGAGGAGGTGTACCCCATGAAAAACCTCAAGACCCAATACCTGCTGCTGATCCTCGCTTTCGTGGCACTGCCGTTCCTGGTCGAAGCCATCCCGATGCTGGGCCCCACCTGGGTGCGCATCCTGGGCTTCGCCATGCTCTATGTGCTACTGGCGTTGGGGCTGAACATCGTCATCGGCTATGCCGGCCTGCTCGACATGGGCTACATCGGCTTCTACGCCATCGGTGCCTACCTGTATGCCTTGCTGGCCTCGCCGCATCTGCACATGGCGGGGCTGGTGGACGGCGTGCTGGACTGGCCGCTGTGGGTGATCATCCCGCTGGCCGCGATCGCCGCTGCAATCTGCGGCGTGCTGATCGGCGCCCCGGTGCTGAAGCTGCGCGGCGACTACCTGGCAATCGTGACCCTGGGTTTCGGCGAGATCATCCGCATCTTCATGAACAACCTGGACCAGCCGGTGAACCTCACCAACGGCCCCCAAGGCATCAGCAACATCGCGCCACTGCACATGGACGCCGGGCCCTGGATGCATGCCGTGGGTGAGGCGCCCGCGCCCTTGCTGTCGTTGCAGCAGAGCTGGAGCCTGTTCGGCCTGAATGTCTCGCCGGTGGTCAGCTACTACCTGTTCTTCCTGTTCATCGTCATCCTCTGCATCGTGCTGTCCAAGCGCCTTGAAGTCTCGCGCATCGGCCGTGCCTGGATGGCCTTGCGCGAAGACGAAGTGGCTGCCGAAGCCATGGGCCTGAACAAGCGCAACCTGAAGTTGCTGGCGTTCGCCATGGGCGCGACCTTTGGGGGTGTGTCCGGGGTGCTGTTCTCCAGTTACCAGGGCTTTGTCAGCCCCGAGTCGTTCACCCTGATGGAGTCGATCATGGTGCTGGCCATGGTCGTGCTCGGCGGTATGGGTTCGATTCGCGGCGTGGTGCTGGGGGCGCTGATTCTCTCGGTGATGCCCGAGCTGTTCCGCGACCTGGTCAACTGGGTCCAGCCGTGGGTCATGGACAACGTCACCTTCATCAGCCGCGACATCCTGCGCAACGTGCTGGATGCCTCGACCTTGCGCATGCTGGTGTTCGGCCTGGCGCTGATCCTGGTGATGCGTTTTCGCCCCGAGGGCCTGTGGCCGTCCAACCGGCGCGCCGCCGAGTTGCACGATACCGACCCGGAGCTTGCGCCGCTGCCGGCGGCGCTCACTACTGCGGTGCATGCGCCCGCGACTGAAGCTTCTTTCGAACTCCCGGCCAAAGAGGTGGGCAAGGCATGAGCGACGTACTTCTCGAACTGCACCAGGTGAGCAAATTCTTTGGTGGCCTGCAGGCGTTGCACGGCATCGACCTGAGCATCCGCCGGGGTGAGATCCGTGGCCTGCTGGGCCCCAACGGTGCCGGCAAGACCACCCTGTTCAACGTGCTTACCGGGTTGTACCGGGCCGAGCAGGGGCGGGTGATGTTCGACGGCAAGCCGTTGCGCATCAGCAAGCCGCACAAGGTGGTGGAGGCGGGTATTTCGCGCACCTTCCAGAACATCCGCCTGTTCCACAACATGACCGCGCTGGAGAACGTCATGATCGGCCGCCACGTGCGCACCCGCAGCGGTGTGTTCGGGGCCATCCTGCGGACCCCGGCCTGCGTGCGCGAAGAGCGTGAGATCCGCCAGGCTGCGCGGCACTGGTTGAACTACGTGGGCATTGCCCACCTGGCCGGCGAGCTGGCCAAGAGCCTGTCGTATGGCGACCAGCGTCGCCTGGAAATCGCTCGGGCCTTGGCCACCGAGCCCAAGCTGATTGCCCTGGACGAGCCGGCCGCAGGCATGAACGCCTCGGAAACCGAAGGCCTGCGCCAGCTGATGTGCAAGATGCAGGCGGACGGCAAGACCGTGCTGTTGATCGAGCACGATGTGAAATTGGTCATGGGCCTGTGCGACCACATTACCGTGCTGGAATTCGGCCGCAAGATTGCTGACGGCCTGCCGGCGGACGTGCGCAGGGACCCACGGGTGATCGAGGCGTACCTTGGTGCGGAGGCGGTAGCATGAAACCTATTCTGGAAGTGAACGACCTCAAGGTCAGCTATGGCGCCATCCAGGCGATCAAGGGGATCAACCTGCGGGTGGGCGAGGGCGAAATGGTTGCCTTGATCGGTGCCAACGGCGCCGGCAAGACCACCACCTTGAAGACCCTGGCGGGCTTGTTGAAACCCAGCGACGGCAAGATCACCTTTGACGGCAAAGCCCATGCATCGATCAAGGGCCATGACCTGATCCGCGAAGGGTTGGCCTTAGTGCCCGAAGGGCGGGGGATCTTCCCCAAGCTGACGGTGCACGAGAACCTGGAGATGGGCGCCTTTACCCGGCGCGATGGCAAGGATGCGATCGGCGCCGATATCGAGCGCATGTATGGCGTTTTTCCGCGGCTCAAGGAGCGGGCTCACCAGCTGGCCGGGACGATGTCGGGCGGTGAACAGCAAATGTTGGCCATCTCCCGCGCGCTGATGGGGCGGCCCAAGCTGTTGCTGCTGGACGAACCGTCCATGGGGTTGGCGCCGATCATCGTGCAGAAGATTTTCGAGACCATTGTCGAGGTGGTCAAGGGTGGGGTGACGCTGTTGCTGGTGGAGCAGAACGCCCGGCTGGCCTTGCAGACCTGCCAGCGCGCCTATGTGATCGACGGCGGGCGCATCAGCCTTGAAGGGTGCGCCAAGGAGCTGCTGCATGATGACCAGGTGAAGCGGGCTTACCTTGGGGAATGAGCCGCTTTTCGGGGGAGGGGTGAGTCGACCAGGTGCATGGGTTGGGTTTTGACGTGGTGCGGAAATCGAGCGCCGCCCGCGCGGCGCTCGATCTCATAGGCGCTGAAAATGCTGCGGCGAATCAACCATGCGGCACCGCCTTGCTCGCCACATTCCCCGCATACTCCGGCTTCAGATGCCCCTGCTCATCCAGCAGGTAGGCATCCATCACCTCACGCACCACAGGCCCCGCCACGCGCCCGCCCGCTTCACCATTCTCGATCATCACCGCCACCACCACACTCGGGTGATCAGCCGGGGCAAAGCCGACGAACAGGGCGTTGTCGCGGTGCCGCTCCAGGGTCTTGTTGCGGTTGTAGCGCTCGCCCTGCTTGATCGCCACCACCTGCGCCGTGCCGCTCTTGCCGGCGATGCGGTACTGGGCGCCGGCCGCCGAAGCGCGGGCGATGCCGCGTGGGTCGTGCATGACCATCTGCATGCCCTGGCTGACCTGGTCCCAGGCGTGCTTGTCGTGCAGCACGATGTCGGGCATGGGGTTGGGGTCGACCGGCGTCTCGCCGCCCACGGTCATGGCCAGGTGCGGGCGGTGCCACACGCCCTTGCTCGCCAGCAGGCTGGTGGCCTGGGCCAACTGCAGCGGGGTGACCTGCATGTAGCCCTGGCCGATACCCAAAATCAACGTCTCGCCGGGGAACCAGGCCTGGCGCCGCGTGGCACGCTTCCACTCGGCGGACGGCATCAGCCCGGACGCTTCTTCGAACATGTCCAGCGACACCTTCTGCCCCAGGCCGAACTCGGCCATGTAATCGTGCAGGCGCTCGATCCCCAGCTTGTGCGCCAGGTCATAGAAGTAGGTGTCGTTGGACCGCATGATCGCGGTGTACATGTCCACCCAGCCGTCGCCGCTGCGGTTCCAGTTGCGGTACTTGTGCGCGTAGTTGGGCAGTTCGTAGTAGCCCGGGTCGAACACCCGGCTGCCAGGGGTGATCACGCCGCTGTCGAGGCCGGCGATGGCCACTTCCGGTTTTACCGTCGAACCCGGCGCATACAGGCCGCGCAATACGCGGTTGAACAGCGGACGGTCGATCGAGTCGCGCAGGGCGGCGTACTGCTTGAAGCTGATGCCCTTGACGAACAGGTTGGGGTCGAAGCTTGGGTTGCTGACCATCGCCAGCACGTCGCCGTTGGCCGGGTCCAGTACCACCACCGAGCCGCGTCGATCGCCCAGGG